>JBFIEP010000656.1:0-1961 GCA_041603335.1 Elusimicrobiota bacterium
ATGCACGCAGTCGAGCCCGACTGATGCTGAAAAGACCCTTTGGCGCAGTTTTCGCAGGTCGACGAACCGCTCGAGCCTTGGAAGAATCCCGAGGGACAGTCCATGCATGAGGACGCGCCACCCAGCGAGAAAGTCCCCGCCGCGCAGGATGTGCAGGTGGTCTCGCCCTGATTACTGTTGAAGGTCCCTGCCGGACAAACCTCACAGTCACGGGCTCCGCTTGAAGGCTGAAAGCTTCCGCCGCGGCATGACTGACAGCTTGTTTTGCCGAGACGATTATTGGCGGTTCCCGGGGCGCAGTCCACACAAGAAGTCGAACCGGTCGCGGCCTGATACTCCCCGTACCCACACTTTTCACACGCGGAACTGCCGGAGGTCGGGGCGAATGTCCCCGCACGGCAGAAAACGCAGGGGGACTTCGAACCCGCCGGGGCATACGTCCCCGGAGCGCAGATCGTACATGCGCTCGAACCGGGAGTCGTCGAATAAGACCCGCCCGGACAATCCACGCACTCGGAACCCGAAGTATAGGTCCCGGCCGGACAGGACGTCGTACATTCAGTCGAGGAACCAGGCTCCCCGCATCCATCGGTGCAGGCCATCTGGGTCTTAGAGGTCGAGAACCCTCCCTCCGCGCATTGATTGCACGATGTTTGCCCGCTCAAAACCTGAAAATCCCCGTCGGCGCACTCCTTGCAGAAAGAGTGGCCTTCATACGGACTGTAGGTCCCGGCCGGACAGTCCGTGCAGGAACTGGAACCCCATTGGTACGCGTACGTACCCGCCGACCATAGGGTGCAAGAGGTACTGCCCGTCGTACTCGCATACATCCCGGTGGAGCAGGGATTGCATGTCGACTGTCCGGCCTGGGACGCGTAAGACCCCGCAGCGCAAGGCGTGCACGCAGTGGCGCCCTCCTCTGAAGAGGACCCCGCAGGACATTGGTCGCACTCTAATCCATTAGGAGTGAAAGAGCCCGCCGGACAGACTATGGGGTCCGTATCCGCTGCGATAGCCGGATCCGCGACAAAGACGCCCTTGGCACCAAAGAAAAGAGCGAGGCCGATCACGGCGGTAGTCTGTAATAATTTTGATTTCATCAATTATCTCTCGAAGTTTTGTCAATTCGCAAAGGCTGCCTAGCGGGTCGGTTAAATCAATTTTGGACAACGCATTTAGTTAAATCCGTCCCAATGAATTTGCTCGGAGCCAAGGCTCAAGTCCGGGTTGAAATAATGCAGGAGCGATTCCGCCGGAAAGGACGGGAGAGTGATTTCGACATAGGTGACGTCGCCAAATGTCGTCGTGACATTTACGTCAATATCGTGGGCAATCAACTCCGCCGGCGAAAGAATCTGTGCAAATGTCGGCAGACTAAGAAGTCCGGAGTTTTCAAGGAAGGATCGCTTCTCCTCCTTGCTGAGTTTCGGAGAATCCTTGCCGTCTTTGACCACGCGGAGCGCAATGCGGTATCGGAGGCTATTGGCCGAGTTTTGGAACTCCCACTTGGTGACGGCCAGCGAGAATGACAGAAGATCCTTCTGCGTCGTGACCTCTGTAGAACAGGGGCTGTATCTGTTTGGGCATTTTCCATCGCCGATAGCCGATCTACAAGCCATCACAAGATTTTGGCATACGCCATTGGAGGCTCTCCTACAGCCCGAACAGGGAACGAAATGGTTAACGCTGACACTGGTCAAGGTCCCAAAAAAAGCAGTGTGGCGAACCCATCCCGAGCCGTCCCCTTTGTAATCCGTGAGATTGGATGTGAAAACTCCCGATTCTTCGCCGTATTCTTCTATTTCGGTCCAGGGGTTGTCCTTCTTGACCTTGGTTTTCATCTTCCGGACAACCTTCCCTTGGGCATCCACCTCTTCCAAGCTTTCAGGGGTTGCGACGATGCGGTATCCGCTTAGAAAACTCGCGGATAAATATAAATCCTCTTTATCCGAGCAGATGGC
>JBFIEP010000657.1:0-1959 GCA_041603335.1 Elusimicrobiota bacterium
CCCATCCTCCCGCCGCAAAAACGATGGGGCAACGCTTTGCCAAAGCCGATCAACACGAGCCTGCAGCCGCGATGTTCAAAAAAGCACTCAATGCCATCCATATGCATCCCAATCGCGCCTACATGGCAGACGCGGGAGATATCCTTCTACGCCGTGCCGTCTCACTGGAAGCCATCAATGAAGACAAGAGGGCCCTCGCCGACCTTAATAGCGCGGTAAAAGTCAGTTCGGGCTCTGCGCTCGTCTGGACCACACGGGCGGAATTCCATCTGCGTCACAACAATGACCGAATGGCGAGCAATGATCTTGACCGAGCGATCGAACTCGATGACCACTATGCTCCCGCACTCATGGCGCGTGGGAAGCTAAAAGAAAACGCCGGCCGCTTCCAGGAAGCGCTCGTCGACTTCGGCTCTGCTATTGAAGCAGACGACACGCTTGCGGAAGCCTACAGCCGTCGAGGACGCCTCTTGGCGCGTGTCTACGCCCGATGGTCCAAAGCCCTTATCGATTTCGGCCGCGCCGCAGAACTAGAACCGCGCAATGCACAATACCTGCTCGACTTCGGGGTTGTACGCCTGCGGGTCGGAGATTTTTGGAAGTCGATTCAGTCGCTCGACAAAGCACTCTTACTCAAAGCATCCCAACCCCTTGTTTTACGCTACCGTGCGGAAGCCTACTACGGTCTCGGGGACATCGCACAGGCCGCCAAAGACATTGAAACTTCCATCCAACAAAACCCCAACGCCTCCGAAAGCTTCACAGCCCTGGGACAATTCCGGATGCGATCCCGGCTCTACCCGCAAGCCATTACCGATTTGGACCAAGCCATTGGTCTTGATCGGAAAAACGGGGAAGCATACCGATATAGAGGTCAAGCCTATGCGGGACTGGGCGAATACCGCAGTGCCATCCGGGACCTGACGAAAGCCGTCAAACTCGAACGGCAACCGATCACCGCTCTTGCGATCCTTTGCCATGCCCAACGCCTGGCCAAGCAGGAGAAGGCCGCTATCGACTCCTGCAACCGTGCTCTAAGAATCGACGATCAATATCCTCCGGCGCTTCTTCAACGCGGCCTCGCATTCTTAGCGCGCGGCGACTATGCGAGAGCAGTTCGGGACATTGATGACAGCCAGCGCCTCGATGCTCCCCGCCCTCAGGCGCTGCTTGCACGCTCCATTGCGCACGCGGCCCTGCGCCAGTACAAACAGAGCGACCGTGCCTATCGTGAAGCCATGATGCTCGACTTCGAAGTAAAATCGGCAGACCTCACCATGGGGGAAGATCCCGGTCCAAGCTGGGACTATAGCGCCCGGATCGACCAACTTGAGGGACAACTTGATCGGGACGGCGACGACCCCTATACCCATCTTGTCCGCGGCAACGCACTCGATAATGCAGGACACTATGATCGGGCGATCATTGAATACACGCGCGCCCTTGAAATGGACGGAAAGCTCACACAGGCTTATTTGGCCCGGGGTGCAGCCCTTTCCGCCCAGGACTCCCTCGATGCGGCCGAACAGGATTTCCGCCGGGCGGTACTCCTCTCCCCGGAGGAACCCCTTTCACATTTAAGCCTCGTCACACTGCTGACCGCCCGGCGTAAATACGCAAACGGGCTCAAGGTGGCCATTGAAGCCCTTCGGCTGCAGGGGGATGAGCCGGATCCGAACCTTTTTGTCAAAGCCGGAAATCTCCGTTATTTCTCAAAAAAGACCTCCCGTGCTAGAGAAAACTTTCAATATGCGATAAAATTCTCCCCGATGAACGCATCCGCTTACAACGGTCTCGGGTTAACCGAATTCTCCCGGGGCCAATACCAGAAGGCTCTCGCGCATTTCAGCAAGGCCATTAAGCTGCACCCGGATTACGATCGCTATTATCGAAACCGGGCCGCGACCTTCGTAAATCTCGGCACCTATCAGAATGCCGCAGCGGACTACAAACTCGCCC
>JBFIEP010000658.1:0-1950 GCA_041603335.1 Elusimicrobiota bacterium
CCCGCCCGTATCCTGCACCGAGAACTGGATCATGCCATCGGCGACCGAAGCGACGTGCACCGTAATGCTCCCCCCTTTCGGAGTGTGGCGCAGGGCATTTTCCAGCAGATTTCCGAGAACCTGGGTGATGCGCCGCTTGTCGGCCAAAACCGTCGGAAGGTCTTCACCAAATTCGGAAATCAAGGTGAGTCCCCTCTGACCGGCACGGACAGTGGCAGCCCCGACGGAATCCCCCGCGATTTTCGCGGGATGATGGGATTCCTTCTCAAGGCGGAACTTCCCCTGCTCGATCGACGCCCAATCGACAAGGTCTTCGATCAACCGCGACAACTGCTGAATCCCGTTTGAAATATATTGCGCCCTTTTCTTCTGATCCTCATCGGGATTCAAGTTTCCCATCAGCATTTCAAAAGACACCTGCAATGTCATTAGGGAATTCGACAAATCGTGCGAAGCCATCGACAAAAACTTCGACTTCATGTTCGACAAAAACAAGAGCTGCTCGTTCGCTTTGGTGAGATCTCCGATCAGCCGCGTATTTTCCTGGGAAAGGCGCATCTTCTCAACGGCCTTAGAGATCACACCCTTTAACCGGTCGAAATCAACGGGCTTCACGAGAAAATCGTATACCGACTCCTGAATCGCTTTAAGCGCCGTGTCGAGCGACGCGTGAGCCGTCAGCATTAGAATTTCGCTCTCGGTGTTTACCTTGCGGATTTCCCGAATGACTTCGATACCCGTCTTATCCGGAAGATTGAAATCCATCAGGATGACATCGAAACGGCCCGTAACAATCGCCTTCATAGCCTCTGCACCCGAACCCGCTTCGACAACCTCATACCCCTCTAGATCAAGGTTGTCATGGATGCTTTCCCGGAGATTTGCGTCGTCATCTACTACAAGAATTCGAATAGCCATCTAACCTTCTTACACTCCTTTTCCACGACTGGGGTCGATATAACGGACAGCGGTCTGCGGAGGCCCGCCCGCCTGCGGACCCGGCGGCTGCGCGGGGGGAGGCGGCGAAACCCGCTGACCTCGCCCCGTTGGATCAGGGGAAGCCCCTCCTGCCCCGGTGGCGAGCGGTAGATACAGCATAAATTTGGTCCCTTTTCCTGGAGCGGTATCAACCTCGACCTTTCCATGAATCCGGCTAATCGCCTTATGTACGACTGCGAGCCCGAGTCCCGTTCCGCGGGCCTTCGTCGTATAGAAGGGAGTAAAAATCTTTTCAAGGACGTCCGGCGGGATACCGGGACCCGCGTCCTGAATATCGAGACGAACCCAATTTTGATCCACAATTTCAGTACGCACCGTTGTCGTTCCCTGCTCGGGCATTACCTCGACACCGTTTCCAATAAGATTGCGAACCGCCTGACGCATTTCGTCGGTATCGATCGTCACGACCGGGTCACGCGGATCGAAGTGCTTGACAACCTGGACGTGCTCGGGGAACGGGTAAATCGAAAGAACATCTTCCATGAAGAAGTTGAGCTTGGTGACCTCCGGCTTTAGTTCACGCTGGCGCGAGTAGGTCAGAATCTCGTCGATAATTCCATTCGCCTGCTTCACTTCACTCTGGATAATTGAAATGTGCCGCTCGACTTTCTGATCAACTTCGCCGGTTTTCGCGAGCTTGGTCTTAATGAAGAAAATCGAATTGTTGATAACGGCAAGAGGATTCCGGATTTCATGCCCAACGACCGAAGCCATCTGACCGATTGCCGCAAGCCGTTCCTTCTTAATCAACTCATCCTGAGCGGCCTTCAGCTCCCTCGTACGCGCTTCAACACGGCGTTCAAGGTCACGCCCATACTTGGTAAGTTCGTCCTTGGCATGCAGCAACTCCCCCGTTTTCTCCTTCAGGGAGTCACTCATTTGCAAAAAGGATTGGGCAAGATCACCAATTTCATCATTGGTCATCGTAATCTCAGGAAGCTCCTCGAACTC
>JBFIEP010000659.1:0-1941 GCA_041603335.1 Elusimicrobiota bacterium
CCGGCGGAGGCAGCGGCGGTAGCAGCAGCGGCGGTGGCGGCAGCGGCGGTGGCAGCACCGGCGGTGGAGGGGAAACGACTGACCAGCCTCAGCAGCCAAAGCAAAAGCCGGGACAGGAAAGGCCGCGCCCGGACGCCGGCGGCAAGCCTGTTGTCGATTTAAAGCTGGACCTCAGCAAAATGAAACCGAGTGGGCCGGCTTATGCCCATGATAAAGGAAAGCCGAAAACGGTTCAGGTCTATTCCATGCTGCCTGCTCAAAAAACGGGGCCGCTCTATTTTGAAGCGGATATGGATATCGATGCCGATGGTGCGGGCGGGCATTATAAAAAGGACAAGACGGGGCAGTCCCAGACCTCTCTGAGAGATAGTAACGGAGGATCGTTAAACCCCGGGACCCTCCCCTTCTTTGTTTTGCCCTCCGATTTTCCTAAATCGCATCCTGGGGTGAAGTTGGGCGATATTGCCTTGGTGCAGTATGGTGGAAAACAGGTTTTTGCGATTTACGGAGACAACGGGCCGAAGGGGATGATTGGGGAATGCTCGATTGCGTGCGCCGAGATGCTGGGGATTAATTCAAATCCCAATAAGGGAGGGGTAGAGGGCGGCGTGACCTACATCGTTTTCCAAGGGTCAAAACTTAAAATCACGCCCTCGACAGCGTCGGAGATCGAGGCGGGCGGACAGCCGTTTTATAAAGCCTTAGGTCCGGAATTTAAGAAAGGGGATCTCCTCGCGGAGCCCGCTTCCCAGTAAGCTAGAATTATATTAGTGATCCTTCCTACCGAGTCCGATACCCTGAAACTTGCCGCCCGGTTGGCCAAGAAAACCAAGCCGGGCGCGCTGTTCTGTTTGTATGGGGATCTTGGGGCCGGGAAAACCACCTTTGTTCGTGGTTTCCTCGAGGCCCTGGGCCACAAGGGGGCTGTGGCAAGTCCGACCTTCGCACTTGTAAATGAGTATCGGCGCCTAAAGCCCGTGGTTTATCATATGGATCTCTATCGAATTGACGGCGGCGACCTGACAAACCTCGGCCTGGAAGAATACTTTGATGACGGGGAGGCGGTTTCGCTCATTGAATGGCCCGAGGCCGCCGAAGTACTCCTTCCGAAAAAGCGCATCGAAATTCGAATTGATCACCGAAAAGCCGGCGGCCGCACCGTGAAGATTAAGGGGATGAAGGTATGAAGCTTTTAGGAGTGGAGTGTTTGGGCGACGGAGTCTCGATGGCCGTGTCAATAAAGCCCGGGAAAATAGTGCTGCGAAAAGTGAAGGCGCGCCGTCAGGACGAGAAATTAACGTCAACAATGGATGCGGCATTGAAGGCGGCGAAGGCGACATTGCAGAAAATGGACGCGATTGTTGTTGCAAACGGCCCCGGACGTTTTACATCGACGCGTATTGGTGTGACCTACGCGAATACCTTGGCATGGTCGATTGGAAAACCGGTTGTTGCCGTTACCCTGTTCGAGGCGTTTGCGGCGAGGCTTTCTTCCGAGGGAATCGCCGATGGGTCTTACACCCTGGCCTTTCCGGCTGTCCGTTCGGAAATGTATGTGCAGACGTTTCGTTGGAAACGCGGAGTGTGCAAGGCGCTTGGACCGCCCCGTTGGGTGGAATCCGCGACGGATGTGCGGATTCCTAAAAAACCGATTACGGCGGCGGACCTCCTCGGGGTTGCCGCGTGTAAAATCGCAGGCGGGCTGACCAACGAACCTGTTGAGCCTTTGTATCTGAAGGCCGCGAACTACCTGAAAAAATGAACTTTTCCTTTCGAGAGGCGACGGCTGCCGACCTCGAGGCGTTATGTCGGATCGAAGGCACCGGCTGGACCCGTGGGCAGTTTGAATCCGAGCTCGGGAAAGGGCTGTTTGTTGTTGATTCGTTGGCGGGATTTGCCGCATTGAG
Source organism: Elusimicrobiota bacterium (assembly GCA_041603335.1). Lineage (GTDB taxonomy): Bacteria > Elusimicrobiota > Elusimicrobia > UBA1565 > UBA1565 > UBA1565. The sequence goes on from JBFIEP010000659.1 coordinate 1,908, forward strand.
GATTGTCGGCGATCAGTCCGAGATTTACATGATC
>JBFIEP010000660.1:0-1936 GCA_041603335.1 Elusimicrobiota bacterium
CGAAGGATTTACTTTCTTATGCAATCCCGACAGCAAATCCCATCCCGCCACGTCTCGTGAAAATGGCCGCGCGTGTGCGCCGCAATAAAAGCATCACGGTACGCTCGATGCGAAAAAATCGTTGGGATGAAGAGCTTCAGCACGTTCGCGATATTTACAATCAGGCCTGGGAAAAAAATTGGGGATTTACCCCCATGACCGAAGCCGAGCTCGATCTTATGGCTGAAAACCTTAAGCCCATCTTGGATACTGACGCGGTTCACTTTGTCGAGGTGGATGGGAAGGTCGTTGCCTTCAGCGTCATGCTCCCTGATGTCAATCAGGTTCTCAAACGTTTAAATGGGAAGTTGGGCCCATGGGAAATTTTAAAATTTCTGTACTACTACCGGAAGATCGATCGTCTGCGGTTGGTGACGCTGGGAGTGAAGAAAGAATTCCGCGGGCGTGGATTTGAAGTTCTCCTTTACAACGAAACATGGAAAACGGCCCGGCTTAAGGGCTGGAAATACGCGGAACTTGGTTGGATCCTTGAAGATAATGACCAGATGAACCGGGGCATGGAAGCCTTAACCGGCCGCGTCTATAAGATCCATCGGATTTACGAGCAGTCACTCACGTGAGTCGGACCGAAAAGATAATTTTAGTCGTCGGGTTGGCGGCCTTCGGTTTGGTCGCCTTTAAAATGCCTTGGTCTTCCGTTTCCTGGGCGGTCAAGAGTGTCGGGTTTGGTTTTATCCTAATCTTTAGCCAGGAAATCGTCGCCCATATTTTAAATGCGCTGGGTTGGTGGACTGCGTTCCTCCCGGAACATCGGGAAGTGGTTCCATCGTTCTGGCGTCTGCTCCGGTTGAGGATCGCCGGGGATGGTGTCCATTACTTGATGCCGTCAGCGGTCGTTGCGGGAGAAGTTGCTAAAGCTTCGATGATTGGGAAATCCCACCCGGTTTCAAGCCGTGTATCCTCCTTGGTCGTTTCCAAGGTTACGCAGTTAATCGCATTCGTGCTTATTTTTGCGGTGAGCTTGTTTCTTGTTTTTCGCGGGCGAGTCACCTTCGAATCGATCGACGGCGGCTTGGGTGCCGGGATTGCACTGTTGGGTCTCATGCTGGCGTGCTTGGTCCTTGTCGAGCTGCGCCGCCGTTGGCTTACGAGTTCTACCACAGACAGCGAATCTTCCGTTGCAGCGATTCATAAAGATGCCCGGAAGTTTTTGGGAGAGCATCCGGGGCGTTTTTCTTTGTCGGTATTTTTCTTCGCTTTGGCATATCTGTGGGGCGCGTTTGAAGCGTATTGGATCGCTAAATTTTTGGGATTGTCGATTACCGTTGAGACGGCATTAATCATCGAAATTCTTTCAACGACCATCGACGGGATTTTCTTCATGGTGCCTGCAAAGGCCGGAACGCAGGAGGTCGGCAAGACCGCTATTTTTGTCGCGCTCGGACTTCCGAAAACCACCGGATTCGCATTTGGACTGATCCGCCACGCCCGGGAGATCCTCTGGGCGGTTGCCGGTCTTGGACTCTTCTACAGCGAAAAGCGTCAGGTTCCGGCTTAAATGGCAACCTTTCGTGAAACCCTAATCGCCAACAACGCTTTTAAATCCGTTGAGAGTGAAGGTTTTCTTGATCTGCATCTCTATCGTCCCGGCGGGGCTTTGATCGCCTACGCCGCGATGTATTTAAAGATGACTCCGAACATGCTTACCGGAATTAGTTTGGTGACCGGTGTCGTTGGCGCGACTCTTCTTTATTGGGACGCTTGGATGTGGATAGGCATCGGAATGCTCCTCGCGTCTGGAATTTTCGATGCTTCCGATGGTCAATTGGCGCGCATGACAAAAACATCGAGTGTGTTTGGCCGGATTCTAGATGGGTTTTCGGATTACGCGGTGTTTATGGCCACTTACTTTGCGTTGGCGTTTAAATATTTAAAA
>JBFIEP010000661.1:0-1923 GCA_041603335.1 Elusimicrobiota bacterium
AGCCTGGGATCGGCCCCCCCCGGTAAGCAGATTGCGATTTCATCGCTGCTGACGCCCGAGCTCGTTATTCAGTGTCCTGAAGGCGCGGGCAAGGACGCGTTCATAGAAACGTTGATCGTGCGTTTGTGTGAAGTGCGCGGCCTCGGCGAGGCAAAACCGTATTTAACCCGCGTGCTAGAACGGGAGCAGGGAATTTCAACGACGTTGGATTCAGGGTTGGCAGTACCGCATGCCCGCATGGACGGCATCGATTCAATCAGCGGGATTCTGGGGCTTGTCCCTAAAGGGATCCCCGATCCGAAGCAGCCTGATTATACGATTCGCGCGATGTTTGTTTTCTTCTCCCCGAATAAGCAGGAATTCTTTATGCAGCATCTTAAATTGCTCCGCAGTGTTTCCTCGTTATTCCAAGCGGAGTTGATGGATGTGCTTCTCGCCAACCCTGACGGAAAAGCGGTTGTCGATCTTATCGGATCAAAGGAATCGGTCCGATGAGCGAACCAAAGCTTTACGACGGACCGGGAGAGGTTTTGCGTATCACCAAGCACGGCGAGAAAGTGCTTAAGACAAAATCGACCGAAGTGGATTTCGCCGCGATCCAACCGCGTCTCGAAACGTACCTTGAGAATATGTGGGCCACGATGTATTCCGTTAAGGGCGTCGGACTTGCCGCTCCGCAGATCGGTATTAATGACCGCATTGCCGTGATCGATGTCCGTCCGAATGGGAAATCCGAGCGTTTGGTTTTGATTAATCCGGAGATCGTTCTCCGTGAAGGCGCTGCGACCGATGAGGAAGGGTGTTTGTCGCTGCCGGGTCTGTATACGAAAATCCAGCGTCATCAAAGAGTCGGTGTGCGTGCCCTCGACCAAAACGGCAAAGTGTGGGAGAGGACGGCAACAGGATTGCTCGCGCGCGCATTTGAGCATGAAGTGGACCACCTCAACGGCAAGGTCTTCATCGACCATCTCGACTTGGTGCGTCGTCTCAAGATATCCGGGGTTCTTAAAGACCTCAAGAAGAACTGGAATTAGTGCGGCTCGTTTTTTTCGGTTCCCCCCAGGTCGCTGTTCCCTTCCTTGAGACCTGCCTGTCCGCTGACGGTTGGGAAACGGCGGCCGTTGTTGCCCAGCCTGACCGCCCGGCCGGTCGCGGGATGAAGCTCCGTCAGCCTCCGGTTGCCGAGGCGGCAGCGAAGTTAGGCTTACCCTTGCGGCAGCCTGCTAAATCCTCTGAAATTATTTCCGCCCTGGAAGAATTTAAGCCGGATCTTTGCGTCGTAGTTGCCTATGGGCGGATTCTTAAACCGGAAGCGCTCGCGGCGGCCAATCTCGGATTTTTGAATGTCCATTTTTCGCTTCTTCCGAAGTATCGGGGCGCCGCACCGGTTCAGTGGTCGCTTATTGAGGGTGAAACCTCTACGGGAGTCACGACTTTTTGGCTTGATGAAGGGATGGATACCGGGGCCATTCAGAGTCGTCAGGAAATCCCCGTTGATCCCAATGAGGACGCCTTGGAGTTGTTTGCGCGTCTCTCGATATTGGGAACGCAGACGCTCTCGAGCAGTCTCAAAGATATTCGGGCCGGAAAGGTTCACCGGGAGCCCCAAATCGGCGATTTTAGCTTTGCACCGAAAATAAAACCGGATTTCGGTCGTATCTCTATGGATATGCCAGCGTTAACGGTTCATAATCGAGTCCGCGGCTTAAGGGCGGGGCCCGGATGCTTCCTCTCCTTGAAGATCGAGGAAAATAAGGAATTACGCGTAAAAATCCTTAAAACACACCTAGATCCTGAAGAGTCACCCTCGGAGAAAGCCCCCCCGGGCACCATCATGCACGTTGATGCGAATAAGGGCATTTTGGTACAATTGAATCCCGGCCGTTTGTGGTTCCGAGAAGTCCAGCCTGAAGGAAAAAAGCA
>JBFIEP010000662.1:0-1921 GCA_041603335.1 Elusimicrobiota bacterium
GCGCTTGGGTGTGGTTTCGAGTCATGGAGCGATGACGCCGGAAATGTTGTCGGCGGGTATCCGGGAAGTTTTGGAGCGCAATTTTACCGTTATCCCCGTTGACCTCTCGGATCCCGACGGAAAGGGTGTCCCGCCGGGTATCGAGGCGCTGCTCTTACTGGGTCCCTCCCAGGAATTTGATGATGCTGCGCGATACGCGCTGGATCAATATTTAATGTCCGGCCGTCCGTTGACCGCGGCACTTGACCCACGCCGGACTAATTTCCGCTCGTTTTTATCATCACCGGGGAGCAAGGCCCTACGGAAGCAATTTGAAGCATACGGTGTCCGGCTCGGCCATTCATTTGTTCTTGATAAACAGAATCGGCCCGTTCAAATATCTCAAAACCGCGGCTTCATGACATTTACCAATGTGATTCCTTTTCCGTTATTTGTTGTGTCCAGTGATTTGAATGCGGAGCACCCTGTCACGCGCCATCTGGATTCGGTGACGATGCCTTTTTCCGCACCTTTAAGCACGAACGCGGCAAGCGCGAACGTTAGTGTTCTAATGCGATCCTCGGCCTATAGTTGGCAGCGTGCGGCGTGGAAGCGCGGCATAGTCCATAGCGTAAATCCGATGCAGGAACTTAGTCCTAGTGAACAGGACCCCGCGGGACCGTTCGCATTGGCCATGAGTCTCGAAGGTCCTTTCGATAGTTTCTTTTCAGGAAAGGACGCCCCAGCCAAGCCGGCGATAGCGGATGCCGGCAAGTTCCTCGCCAGGAGTGTGGAGGGAGCGCGTCTAGTTATGATCGGGACGTCCAGATTGGCGAGTCCGGAAATGCCGGTGGGCGGTGCCGCAGCGGCCTTTCTCCTTAATGCTGTCGATTGGATGGCTCTTGATGAGGACCTTATCGCGATTCGCTCTAAAACAGCCATGCATCGTCCACTCAAGGAGATACCCGCAAAGGCAAAAGCACTGGCTCGATGGATCATAATCCTTTTACCGTCTTTTGGGGTCGCCGCTTTTGGTGTTTTCCGTTTTCGCCGCAAAAAGCGCGCTCGTGTGCGACGACAAGCTCTTTATTCCTCTGTTTCCCAAGATGTCGTTCCGATCACTTAAATTTCTGGGCCTCCTTTTTGGGGGCCTTCTGCTGTTTTGGCTGCTCCAGCAGTCCCATTATCGAAATGCAGGCCCGAAACCGTTATGGCCTGGAGCGGATTCTGCGGTCGGTCTTCAGATTACGAGAAACGGTGAACTCGTTTCGTTTGAAATTGAGGATGGAGTTTGGCGATTGATACAGCCATTCTCCGCAGCCGCACAGCCCGTAAAATTCTCGCGGCTTTTGGATTATTTAGGGCGTGTGCGTCTTTCCGAAACCTTAAGCAGGGATGAATCGCGATACGAACTATTCGGCCTGAACAAATCATCTGCGATGCGCGTGCGAGGCTGGACCGGAAAAACGCCGGAGCCAAGCTTGGATGTTTGGATTGGAATGAAGGGGGCGACGTCTGATTCCTACTTTGTGCGTCGGGACAATTCGGAAAATGTCTATGAAGCACGGGGTATGGGGCGCTATTTACTGGATGTCCCGCCGGCTTCCTGGGCCGATACTACCATTGCGGCAATGGATGTTACCCGGATTCTTTGGTTTGATGGCGGCAATGGGCGCGTACATAAAGAAAATAGCCAATGGATGCGTAAGGGTGTCGAAGTTTCCAGTAAAACGGTGCAGGCGTTGTTATTAACGCTGACACGGTTTCCGGGGAAGGCCGTCTCTGCAGCCTCTAAGAGGGCATGGAAGCCTTGGAAAACCTTGTTGATCGGCCATTACGGTCCTAATGGAAAGGAAGCTCCCGAGCCTCTGCGACTCGAGATCGGCGTTCTGAAAGATGAGGAACACGCACTGCGTTCTTCGCTGACTCCGGGATTGGAATA
>JBFIEP010000663.1:0-1919 GCA_041603335.1 Elusimicrobiota bacterium
CTCGGACACGAGGTGGTGGCCTATGACATCATGTATTTTGGGGCCGATGTCCTACCGACACACGACAAACTTACCGTCCTAAAAGCCGATATCCGGGATACTGAAACCTTCAAGAAATCTCTCGAAGGCGTTGAAACCGTTATCCACCTCGCATGCATTTCAAACGACCCCAGCTTTGAGCTCGACCCCACCCTTGGAAAATCGATTAATTTTGACTGCTTCGAGCCCATGGTCCAAGCCTGTCAAGACAGCGGCGTCAAACGTTTTATCTACGCTTCTTCGAGCTCGGTGTACGGCGTGAGCGAAAAGCCCAACGTCGATGAAACACACGAACTTAAACCCCTAACCGACTACTCCAAATTCAAGGCCATGTGCGAAGAAGTTTTGACCCGCATGAAAAAACCCGGATTTACCGCCGTGACCATACGTCCGGCAACCGTCTGCGGTTACTCCGCGCGGGTTCGGCTCGACCTCGTTGTCAATATTCTCACGAACCTCGCCTACAACAAAGGCGAGATCACCGTTTTCGGAGGCGCCCAGAAGCGCCCGAACATCCATATCGAAGACATCACCGATCTTTACATCAAGCTGCTTGATCTTCCGGCGGAGAAAATCGACGGAAAAATCTACAATGCCGGCTATGAAAACCACACCGTCACAGAACTCGCCAACATGGTGAAAGAAACGGTGGAAAAAGAATTCCCCGACCGGGACCCCATCACGATTTCGACCAGCCCCACCGATGACAACCGCTCCTATCATGTCTCATCAAAACTCATCGCCGAAGAACTAGGCTTCACTCCCAAACATACGGTCCCTGATGCAATCTCGGATCTATGCCGTGCATTTAAGGACGGAAAAATTCCAAACAGCCTTGAGGACCCCCGTTACTTCAACGTAAAGACGATGAAGGATCTCGGAACTGCCACCGGCGCATGAGCAAAAGCATCGTCACAGGCGGCGCGGGATTTATCGGGAGTCATCTCACCGAGCGCCTCTTGGCCGACGGCCATGACGTCACCGTCATCGACAACTATTCAACCGGACGCCCGCAGAATCTCGACACGTTCAGGGACAATCCAAAACTCTCGGTCCTTGAAGCGGACATCTGCGATTACGATAAAATCCGTTCCGCCTTTGACGGCGTCGACAAAGTCTTCCATCTTGCAGCACTTGCCGACATTGTCCCCTCAATAGAGCGTCCGACGGAATACTTTCGAGCCAACGTCGTCGGGACAGAAACGGTTTTAGAAGCCGCGCGCTCGGCAGGGGTGAAACGCTTCATCTACGCGGCCTCTTCTTCGTGCTACGGAATCCCGGATATTTTCCCCACGCCCGAGACCGCTGAAATTCGAACGGAGTATCCTTACGCTCTGACAAAAAACATCGGGGAACAACTCGTCCAACACTGGGGAAAGGTGTATGACATTCCCTACATGTCCCTGCGTTTCTTTAACGTCTACGGACCCCGTGCAAGAACATCCGGAACCTACGGGGCGGTCTTCGGCGTATTCCTCGCCCAGAAACTCAAAGGGAAACCCTTTACGATTGTTGGAGACGGAAAACAGACCCGCGATTTCACCTATGTGACCGACGTGGCCGCAGCGGTTGCCCGTGCCGGAGAGAGAGAAGACGTACGGGATCAGATTCTAAACGTCGGCTCCGGCGGAACCTATACGATCAATAAACTCATTTCTCTGCTTGGCGGAGATAAAACCCACATCCCGAAACGCCCCGGCGAGCCGGACTGCACGTTTGCCGACACCGCCCGCATTAAAGAGGTCCTCGACTGGAAACCGGCGGTCAGCTTCGAAGACGGCGTCAAAGAAATGCTCGCGCACATCCAAGAATGGGAGTCGGCGCCGGTCTGGACACCCGACTCCATTCAGGAAGCCACGAAGGCTTGGTTTAAAAACCTC
>JBFIEP010000664.1:0-1916 GCA_041603335.1 Elusimicrobiota bacterium
AATTTACGCCTGAGCTACTATTTAACGCAGGCCGACAAGCTTAAGGACGCGGTGATCGTTCTCGAAACCGCTTTGAAGCGGTGGCCTTCCAACGAAGATATCGCTTACTTTCTTGGGCTTGGCTACGATGACTTAAAAGAATTTCCCAAGGCTGTAAAAATGATGGAGCAGGTTCTAAAACTGCGTCCCGATCATCGCGATGCAAGGTTCCAATTAGGTGCGATCTACGAGAAACTCGGGGACATTGTTAAAGTTGAATTCCATTTCAAAAAACTTTTGGAAGCGCACCCGAACGATGCCTCGGCTTTAAATTATTTGGGGTACTCGCTTGCGGATCGCGACATTAAGCTTGATGATGCGGAACGGTATGTGCGTCGTGCTGTAGAGCTTCAACCGAAACGGGGAGCCTATCTTGATTCGCTTGCATGGGTGCTCTTTAAACGGGGCCGGACCGAGGAATCTCTCGCGATGCTTGAGAAAGCGGTCATTATGCTCCCCGATGATGAAACGGTGTGGGAGCATCTCGGCGACGTGCGCGATAATGTCGGGCAGGCAGGTGCCGCCTGGAATGCCTGGAAACGGGCCCAGGTGCTTGGGTCGCGGAAAAAGAATTTGCCGGCGAAGGTGTCGCGCTTGGAAGGGGATTTGAATTCCCGGGAGTTAGGCCGCCGCTATCTCAAGTTTCTTGAGCAATCGCGCGGCCAACTCGAAAGTTTTGGCGGTGCCTGTGAGATTGCCGGGAAGGTCGGAGGCAAGGAATTTAAGTTCTCCGGAATTCTGCATTACCGCGCGCCGTGGGAATTGAGCGTTGATGTTCTCGGCCCTATGTTCACTCCCATGTTCAGGATGTCATTTTCGGATCAAGAAGCTTTCGAGATGGATCCGCTTGATGTCGATGGCGTTGATAATGAGTTGCTACAGGAGCGGATTTACGAGTCTCTTCGGTTTCTGCGTGCGTATTTCGAGGGGGGCGTGTTCCGCGATGATTCCGCTGATTTTCGGAAGGGATGGCGGAAGTCGCGTGTGGATACGCCGACGCATAGTTTCGTGATGGATAAAGGAAAGATCCAACTCGATTTGATTAAGGAAGTCTCTAAGGGTGGCCTTTCGCTCAACTTCGCCGAGTATCGTCCCCGCGGAGGGCGCTGGGTTCCCTCCCGGATGACGCTTTCAGGGCGGGGCTTTTCTCTTGATTTTAAGATCTCCCGACCGACAGTCCGGTTTATCCCTGATCTATAATGCCGACTTCCGTTCTTCAGCCCTGTCCTGCAAAGATCAATCTCTTCATTGAAATAACAGGCAAGCGGCGCGACGGCTATCACACCCTTGCCACGCTTTTTGTGAAGTTGGGATTGTGCGACGATCTTGCGATTGAAGCGGCTCCGGACAAGGGTTTTTCAATGGAAGTTCTCGATGAAGTCGGACAAAACCTTGCGGTTTCGGAAGATAATCTTGTCCTTAGAGCGGCGAATGCGTTTAAAGAAATAGTGGGACTTGGTATGGGAGCGCATTTTACGCTTACCAAGCGCATTCCAATCGGCGCAGGACTTGGCGGAGGTTCTTCCGATGCCGCTGGCGCGATGCTTGGGTTGGCGCGTTTATATCGGATTAATATTAACCGGAGCCTGATGTCTAAGCTCAAAAAATCTGCGGCAGCGTTGGGAGCGGATATTCCTTTTTTCCTCCGGCGGGACGGAATCTGTGATGGGCGTGGAATTGGGGACACTCTAAAGCCTGTCACTACAAATAAAGGGCTTCCTTGGATGATCCTTGTTTTTCCAGGCATTTCTGTCTCTACGGCGGATGTCTTTGGGCGCTTAAAACGTCCTGAAAGGACCGCTCGCTTGACGCAATTGTCCCACCTTGATAAACTGACTAGAAAGCTTGAAAAAGGAAGGCCTATTTCTGAATGGGAG
>JBFIEP010000665.1:0-1910 GCA_041603335.1 Elusimicrobiota bacterium
AAAAGAGGCTGATTGTTCTTTTTAAGGCCGTAGAGTTGTTATTAATGCTGGGGACGATCGCCGCTCTTTATTGGGTCAATATACCTCTGCTTCTATCCCTCCTCGTACTCATGGGTGCACAAAGCGCTTTTTTCGGACCCGTAAAACTGGCAATCCTTCCCGAAATTCTTGATGACGCCTCCCTGTCCCACGGCAACGGACTCATGCAGATGAGTACCTTCGGTGCGATACTCCTTGGAACAATCGCGGCCGGGTTTATGATCGAGACCATGGAAGGAACCTTATACTACGCTGGGTTTGTCTTTACCGTAATCTCAGGACTCGGTCTTCTGGCAAGCACTAAAATACCCGAGACCCCCGCCCGCTCGGGCGTAGAACCCCTCCGGTGGAATGTTCTCGGTCAGGCTATGGAAAATTTCCGCACGGTCGCCGGGCAGCAGAGTGTTTTAATGGCATTGGCGGGAAGCGCTTACTTCTGGTTTGTCGCGGCTGTCCTTCAAATGAATCTTCTAGTTTACGGCAAGCAATTGATGGGATTATCCGAGACATGGCTCAGTCTATTCCAGGTCGCCGTTGCGGTGGGAATCGGGATTGGAAGCTTCATGGCGGGGAAACTTTCCCGAGAACAGGTAGAGCTTGGTCTTGTTCCCGCCGGAGCGATAGGCCTCGTTGCCTTTTCGCTGGCCCTTGCATTTTCCTTTAACTCAGCCGGAGCAACACTCGTTTCGCTGATTTGTCTTGGTGCAAGTGCAGGATGTTTCGTTGTGCCCTTGATGGCGTTTGTGCAGCAGCGCGCTCCGGAAGATGAACGGGGAAAATTTATCGCGATGGGGAACCTATTTTCCTTTTCAGCGCTTTTGGTCGCCTCCGGAAGCCTCTGGGCCTTAAGTGATCTATTCCGCCTTCACCCGGGGCAGATTTTCCTGGTCCTTTCGGTCATGACGATCGCAGTTGCCGCTTTCATAACCATAAAACTGCCTGACTTTCTCCTTCGCCTGATGCTGTATCCGATCGCAAATATCGTTTACCGTATTCGGGTTGACGGGGGTGCCAATATCCCTCTCCGGGGACCCGCCCTCCTGGTCGCAAACCATGTATCGCACATCGACGCGTTTCTGATTGCGGCCTCCGCTCGAAGGATGGTTCGTTTTCTGATGTACAAGCCGTACTATGAGCATTGGCTCATGAATCCCATTTGCCGGGCGATGGGAGTTATCCCGATCTCTGAAACCGACGGGGCGAAAGAAATCGTCCGTTCTCTCACGCGCGCCTCAGATGCCCTTCGAGCCGGGGAAGTAGTCTGCATCTTCGCGGAAGGCCAGGTCACGCGTCATGGCCAAATGCTCCGGTTTAAAAAAGGCTTTGAACGGATTTTGCGCGGCGTAGACAATGCATCGATTATCCCTGTCCACCTAGACCGGGTTTGGGGGAGCATTTTCAGCTTTGAACGGAATAGATTCTTTTTCAAAACCCCGCGCCGACTGCCGTATCCCATTACCGTTACCTTTGGGGAACCCATGCCGGCAAATTCAAAAGTACATGAAGTGCGCCAACGCGTTATTGAAATCGGATCAGAAGCGTTTCGCCACAGGCTCGCGGAGAAAGTCCACCTGGGCGCTTCTTTCCTTCATGAGGCAAAAAGGCATTGGCGGCGTTTTGCCATCGCCGATTCTACCGGGCAAAAATTATCCTATGGGCAAGCCTTGGTCCGGTCGTTGCTTCTTAAAAGGGCGATGCAATTACGGCTGCCGGGGCATAAACCGATTGGGCTGCTTGTTCCGCCTACCGCCGCCGGAGCCCTGGCGAATCTTGCCGCCGCTGCGGCGGGACGGACCGCCGTCAATATTAACTATTCCGTCTCAGAAGAAATCGCGCACGCCTGCGCGGAGAAGGCCGAAGTCGCCGCCATC
>JBFIEP010000666.1:0-1904 GCA_041603335.1 Elusimicrobiota bacterium
GATTGTTGCCTGTGAAATCATGAGGCTGGCGGCGGGAACAAGAATCGTTCCGATGGGATCGATATGCATCAACGGATTAATGTGATCACGGCCGACGTCTTTAGGCGTCGGGTCTCCCCAGATTCGTAATCCGAGGATGTGCGCCGATTCATGCGCAAGAATCGACAACAAGAGAGCTCCCGAGATCGCGACAATGGGAACGAGGCTCACGTTCGAGAATACGGTGACGCCGATGATCGTGACAGCCGATCCTCCGGCTAAGGCCCATTGCAGAGGACTGGTCTTCTTGGTTCCCTCCGCGTCAACGACGCCGTGTTTATGGGGTTGGGGAATTTTTGATTCATCGGCGGCATTGAGCCGGCTAGCGGAGCGGCCCAACATGGATCGTGTTTGGGTAAAGCGCCCCTCCACCGGAGTCGCATCGGAGATCGTTTTTTTCCGCGCGGCAGAACCGTCGAATTCGCGACGCAGCGTAGCAGCCGCTTTAGGCGATGCTGTTTTTGCCGCGGGCAGGACAGGAGCGAACGTCTTCACTAAGTTGGCAACGAGTCCGGAGATTCCGCGAGGGGAACTCGCGGGAGCCGCAGCCGTTTTCTCAGCGACGATCCCAGTTTTCTGTGGGGAAACGGAAACCTGGGATTTGACCGCGTACGCTCCGGCAGGCGTCTTGGGGGAGACAAGACGTTGGGGGGCGGCAGTCAGGGTAACGGCTTGAGGAAGGGTGATGGCATCGAGGACGGGAAGTCCGCCATCGAGACTAACGGACCCGACCGTTTGGAGTGATGCGGGTGAGAGTTGGGTGGTGCCGATTAAGGAGGTACTTCCTAGGCCGTTAGGCATCGCGCTTCGGCCTGCTGCGGTTGCTCCGCTGGCGACACGTGCGAAGGCCTCATACGAGAAAAGACCCGGTGACGTTGCGATGAGCGCTCCCGCGAGAAAGATCGCGATTCCTGATTTTGTTCGGCTTTTCTTCATTAGTGTCATGCAATTCCCCTGGCTAATTGATGTCGAAAGTTGATCTAAATCAACGTCTGAGCCCCCATTATAGGTAAGGGGAGCGCGTTTCCTATGGAGCCTAGGTCCCACATGCGCAGAGTTATACGACCTAAATAAGTCTGGGCCCTACAACGTTATTTGATGTTCCTACTAGGCCCTAAGTTTATTATCCAGTGTCATTCTTTAGTGTTTCAGAGAACGCTGCCTGTCCCTTGACCAAATGGGGTTCACACGGCATAGTATGGCGCTATGAGTGAACGTTCTGTCTTAATCATCGACGACGATGAAGAACTTGTTTCGGCCTTAAAAGAAGGCCTCGAAACCCTCGGTTTTAAGGTTGCCACCGCCTATGACGGCCTGCAGGGTGTTTTGCAGGCCCATCAGGGAAAACCCGATATTATTATGTTGGATTTCAACATGCCGGCAGGAGGGGGGTCCGGCGTTTACGAGCGCCTGCGCGCTTCTACCGATACCGTAAAAACGCCGATTGTATTTTTGACCGGAGCGACGGTTGAAGAAGTGAAGAAAACGATCCGTTCCACTCCAAATACATTTTTTCTGAAAAAACCCCTATCGGTTTCTCAATTGCGTAAGGTTCTGAATAAGATTATCACCGCGAATGAAGCATCCGGAGGCGGTCCTGTCACGATTTCACGCGAGGCCGCTCCACCTGCAGAAGCGCCAATGCCTCAATCTGAATTTCCGGGGTCGGAAAAAACCAGTCCATTTAGCGGTATGGGGACTCCTGCGGAGTCTTCCATTCCAACCGTTCCCGATATCCCGCCGCCTGCGGGGTCGACTCCCTTGGATCAACCTTTGGGCCGCGTGCATACGGAACGGGGCATACTGCCCGGCGGGGCCCCCACGCCGCTTCCGGCACTCAAGGCGGCAAAGGTTTCGCTTCCTCC
>JBFIEP010000667.1:0-1895 GCA_041603335.1 Elusimicrobiota bacterium
CAGTCCTCCAGTGACGGAATAGAGGATAGTCGCCCGGAATTGCTGGGTCTCGCTTCTCATTTTTCCCGGAGTTTCTGCAGTTGATCGTTCGTCGCGCGTAAGCGCGCGCCGATGATCGATGAAAGAGTCTTGTAGATCTTGCTCCCGATGAAGGGTTGTGAGTCGAGCAGTTTGTGAAGGTCCTCGCGGAAAAAAGCGAGGGCGCGTGTTTTTTTTGAGGCGATCGCGGAAGCGGAGCGGGGCGTGTCGTCGAGAAGGGCGAGTTCCCCTACGGATTGTCCCTCCGGGATCGTTGCGAGTTTAAGAGGCTCCCCGTTTTCTTGCGGGACGATGATGTCGAGTTCACCTTCCATGATGATAAAAAACGCCGCTCCGGGTTGGCCTTCTTCAAATAATGCTTCTCCCTTTTCATATTCCCGGTCGTGGATGATGTCCGAGATTCGACCGAGTTCAAAGCGGGAGAGTTCGGAGAATAGATGAATTTTTTTGAGAACGCTCAGGCGGCTTTCGCGTTCAGAGCTTGATCCGGATTTAAAGATATTTCCCCAGAGGGTATTGGTTATTTTCATTTCTTCTTTTTTTTCTTTCCCTTTCTGTAAAATTTTTTCATCGAAGGGTCGAGATTGGTCTTGAGTGATTTGTGATACTTATCCACTCTCTTTTGAAGCGATTTGCCGGGGTTTAACAAGCTGTCGCGTTTATGTTTTTCTAGATCAAGGCCGTTTTTTTCCGCCATGTCGGTGACGGTTTTGAGGGATCGGGAGGCTTCGAGTTCCGCTGCGGTGGGATTTCCAATCCTCTTTTTTGAAGCGGCTCCCATTCCCATCATCGATTTAAGTTTTACGGATGCATCCTTAAAATAGGATTTCACCGAATTCATGAAATCATTGCCCTTCGTCTTCGTCGATTTCGAGGGGGCTTCCAGAGTCGAGAGGGTGGCTCTGTTTGGATACTTTTGTAAAAAATTCCGGACTTCCTCGCGTTCGTGATCATCTATTTTTTCAAGCAGCCAGATGGGAGCGGCTCCTTTCTTCTGTTTTTCGAAGGCATTGATGATGAGATTGCGTTCCCGTTTTTGACAGGCGCGAACCGCATCGAGGGTCGGGACAATTCCTTTCTTGGATTTTGTGCAGTCGGCCATCTTGACCGCACTGTTGGCGGAGGGTATGGCTAGAAGGGCGACTAGTACCGGGAGAAGCATCCTTTTAGTATGAGCCTCGATTCATTACGGTTCAAGCGTAGTTTTCAAGTATTAACAGGAGGGCTGAAACGGCGGCTAATGACCACATTGCCGGGTGAATTTCCCGTCGGCGGCCGACGACGGTAAAGAGGACGGCGTGGCTGAGGAATCCCCATAGAATTCCTTGAGTGATTGAAAATGTAAGGGGAATAAGAATAATCGTAAGAAAAGCAGGAAGGGATTCTTCGAGTTTCTTTAAAGGAAGTTCAGCCGCACCGCGGAACATAAAAGATCCTACTAGGATGAGTACGGGTGCTGTCGCGAAAGGAGGGATCGAGCCGGCCAGGGGGGCGAGAAATAGGCAAGGGAGAAAGCACGCCGCTGTGACGAGGGCGGTGCGCCCGGTTCTTCCTCCGATTTCAACGCCGGCGGTACTTTCAATATAGGTCGTTGCCGGAGAGGTGCCGGCGATTCCGGAGAATGCGGTTCCAAGGGCGTCTACAATGAGGGCTTCCTTCAGACGTTCCGGCTGTCCGTCTTTGTCGATCATCCCGGCGGTTTGTGCGACTCCCAGTAAGGTTGAAAGGGAATCAAAAAGGTCGGTAAACGTTAGGGTTAGCAATGCCGGCAGCAGTGTTATCTGTAAAGCTCCCGTTATGTCCAATTGTCCAAACAGCGAAAAATCCGGTTGGCTGACCAGTTGGGTCGGTGCAGA
>JBFIEP010000668.1:0-1894 GCA_041603335.1 Elusimicrobiota bacterium
ACGTCGGCTAAACTACCGGCGTGGCAGGTGACGGCGATTTTGTAATTAAACCCAAGTGCCCCAGTTGCGAGGCCCCAATCAGGCCCGGACAGATGATCTGTGAGAAATGTTCCGGGGAAGAGCCTGCTTCTACGATGCAGGTCGGGGAGGAGGTCCTTATCGTCTCTGATGTCGAGGCGATAGTGGGCCCTCGGCAATTGTGCGGCCCGCTTATCATCTGCCGTGACGGTATTTTCCTTTTCATTGAAAGGGTATTCGATAAACCCGATGTCGAACGTTCCCTGTTTATGAGCGGGTTGAACTGGTTTTTGGGACTTGTCTCGGGAAAGGTCTTGGAGGCTGCGATGCGTTTGGCGGAGGAAAAGATCGGTTTGCCTTCAGGGGTGGAGCCGCGCGATAAATTTTCTTTCTACTACGATAAGATTCTGGCCGAAAACCCGCGAATCGTTCGTTGTCGTTGGTGTCTCCCCATGCGACCCGATATGATCCGAAGAATTGAATTCCACGGGAGTGATATTCTGGTCCTGAAAACCACAGAGCGAAAGATTGATATTCGGGGACCCTTCGCAGAGGCTCCGGCATACATGAGCCGGCATGGATATTCGGTAATCCGGAAAGGAGGATATGGAGCACGTTATTTCTCCTGGCGATTAACCGGTGCGTTGGTCGTCTTATTGACGTTGGGTGCCGGGTTGGGCGAGATGTTTGAGCTGCGCGTCGCCGGAGAATGGCTTGCTCCCAAGGTGGGCGATGCCTACATGAAATACTCGACAACGCAGGAAGATCCTGTGAGAAGAATCGTTGTCCGTGATGGAAAACGCTATTGGTTAATGCGGGCTACCGGGCAGGAGATTCGAGAAGATTTAGTCCCCGAGGAAATCAAACGGCAGCGTAAGAATCGGGGCGCGGCTGAGTTTGTATTTTTATTGGTGGGAATGTGTTCCGTTGGATTTCTGGCGATTTGGGGAATCATCAAATCCCGGGGATTCTAAAACCCCGGTTCCCGGTTGAAGAATTCCTTCCACTCTTTTTCAAGCGATGCCATTCTTTTTTCGACGCGCTGTGTGCGGGCTTCGGCGGCATCATCGCGACTCTTTTCCGATTCCAGCAGGGCATCGAGTGTTTTGAGCATCATCGCGCGCATCGCGACAAGTGCCTCATCGAGTGACTTCTGGTAAGCGGAAAGCAGGTCCCTGTTGTTTTTGTCTAAACGATCATGAACGGCGGCTTCCAAGGAGGCCTTGAATTCGGGTAAGGCTTTATCCATCGCCGCCTGAAGAATGCTCTCGACTTTTTCCTCAAGCCCTTCGATCCGCGTGTCGACACGTTCCGCTGCCGATCGTGTCGCCTCGGTCTCAACGCCGCGAGCGTCGATCGACTTTTGGATGAGGTCCAGCAGCTTTTCCTGCAGGTCATCGAGACGTTTCTCAAGGGATTCAACGCGGCCTTGAGCATGTGCCTTGTCATTTTCGATCTCGGCGCGGCGTTTTTCCTCACGCAGGAGATCGGTGATTTGACGAATTTGGGTTTCGACGGTCTCCCGCTGCTTTTCCTGCAATTGGTGGCGTTCGCTTTCTGTTGAGAGGCGTGATTCCAAATCCTGGATGCGGCGGCGGTAATCTTCCAGCGCGCCAGTCTCCGCCGTCGACTCGGCTGGAACAGGTGCGGGACGTTCTCCGCGAAGGGACCCGATCATTTTACGCAGTCGTTCGTCGGCTTCTTCGCTCATTGGGGATCCTGATCCAGAAAAAGTTGCGGAGTGGGTGGGGAGCCGCTGCCGTCCGGAAAGGGTGTCGACCCTCCTCCGGAAGGAGTGCCCCCGTCGTTGTCGTGCGATTTGTCTTCAGGTGATTCGGGGGACATATCCTCAAATGCAGCGGGTGCGGGACTGGGA
>JBFIEP010000669.1:0-1893 GCA_041603335.1 Elusimicrobiota bacterium
ACGGGAACGGCGAACGGCATCGGCGACCGCGGTAACGGCTTGATCTTGTCCGATCACGCGTTGGTGTAGGCGGTCTTCCATCTTGAGAAGTTTCTGCATTTCGCTTTCGAGCATGCGGGAAACCGGAATGCCGGTCCATTGCGCGACAACCCTCGCGATATCTTCCTCGTCCACTTCTTCTTTGAGGAGTTGGCGTTTTGATTGGATTTTTTCGAGTTCGTTTTGACGCTCTGTCAGTTTCTTTTCCGTCACCGGCAGGCGGCCGTAACGGATTTCGGACGCGCGGGCGAGGTCCCCTTCGCGTTCAGCGGTCTGTTCATCGGATTTGAGGCGCTCGTGGTCTTCCTTGAGTTCTCGAATTCCAGCGATGGCTTCTTTTTCCTTCTCCCATTGCCTGCGCAGGGCTTGGGATTCAAATCCCAGTTTTTCGAGTTCTGTTTCCAGACCCGCTAGGCGTTTGATTCCGGCTTTATCGGTTTCTTTGACGACAGCGGCCTTCTCGATCTCGAGTTGGCGTATGCGATGTTCGATCGTATCCAGTTCTGCAGGCATCGAATCGATTTCGATGCGCAGCCGGCTGGCGGCCTCATCCATGAGATCAATCGCTTTATCCGGAAGAAATCGGTCGGTAATATAGCGGTGTGAAAGTGTCGCCGCCGCGATAATCGCGGCGTCTTTGATGCGTACACCGTGATGAATCTCATAGCGTTCTTTAAGGCCCCGGAGAATGCCGATTGCATCTGCAAGCGACGGTTCGTCGGTGAAGACGCGTTGGAAGCGCCGTTCGAGCGCGGCGTCTTTTTCGATGTGTTTACGGTACTCATCGAGTGTTGTCGCGCCGACGCAGCGGAGTTCTCCGCGTGCGAGCATCGGCTTTAGAAGGTTTGCAGCGTCTACAGCACCTTCCGCCGCACCAGCTCCGACAATGGTGTGGATTTCATCTATGAAAAGAATAATCCCGCCGTCGGCGGCCTGGATTTCTTTGAGGACGGCTTTGAGACGGTCTTCGAATTCACCCCGGTACTTTGCCCCCGCGATGAGGCCGCCGAGATCCAGCGCAACGACGCGTTTGTCTTTAAGGCCCTCCGGGATATCTCCGGAGACAATGCGCGATGCAAGTCCCTCGATGATGGCTGTTTTTCCGACACCGGGTTCCCCGATGAGAATCGGATTGTTTTTCGTCCGACGGGATAAAACCTGGATTACGCGCCGGATTTCATTGTCGCGTCCGATGACGGGGTCGAGTTTTTGTTTCTCGGCAAGCTCTGTGAGATCGCGCCCGTACTTCTTCAGGGCTTCATAGGTCCCTTCCGGATCCCGGGAGCTTACTTTTTGAGTACCGCGAATTTCTTTAAGGGTCGATTTGGCTTTTGATGGAGTCAGGCCGTGGGTCGATAGAATTTTTGCGGCATTTGAGCTGCCGGCGGCAAGGATGCCTAGAATTAAATGTTCGACCGAGAGAAATTCATCCCCCATTGCCTTCTGACTGGCCTCCGCCTTATCCAGCGCAATCATGAAAGAACGTGAGAGTTCCTGGCGGATATCTCCTTTCACTTCGGGCAGGGCGTCGAGCGATTTTTTAAGATCCGCCTCAAGCGCTTTTAAATTGACCCCGGATTTTTCGAGAAGCGATTCGACCGTCCCGCCGTGCTGATCGAGCAGCGCGAGGAGCAAATGCTCTTCGGTGATCGTTTGATGGTTTCGGGTGCGCGCGAGGCTTTCTGCGGTTTGTAGAGCCTCTTGCGAGCGGGTCGTCCAGCGTTCGGGGTTCATTGCCATTCGTTAATCCTCCTCTACGATCTCCAGTGAAATTGTTTCAAGGTTATGGGTCTGTTTAATCTCGAGAATGACGCGTATGCCGGCAAGATTGACCTTCCGCTCCAGCAGGGAGGC
>JBFIEP010000670.1:0-1880 GCA_041603335.1 Elusimicrobiota bacterium
CATAATTGATCTAGATCAATTCAAAGCCCTAATTTTGTTGAACTCCGTTTGACAAGATGTCTATAATGACCTCCAAAGCCGCACCCATTTTTGTGGAGGTCGACGATGACTCATCACGCGAAACTCAAGGCCTGGGTCGAAGAAATGACCCAACTCTGCCAACCGGAGACCGTTCTCTGGCTCGATGGATCCCCCGAAGAAAAGAAGCGCCTGGAAGAGGAAGCGGTAGCCTCCGGAGAACTCCTTAAACTGAATGAGGAAAAACTGCCCGGCTGCTTTTATCACCGAACCGACCCCAAGGACGTTGCCCGGACCGAAAATCTAACCTTCATCTGCACCAATAAAGAAGAAGATGCCGGCCCGACCAACAACTGGATGAAACCCGCCGACGGCTACGCCAAGGCCGGCGAGATTTTCAAAGGCTCGATGAAGGGGCGCACGATGTACGTCATCCCCTTTTCCATGGGACCCGTGGGATCGGAGTTCTCAAAAATCGGAGTCCAGCTTACCGACTCCATCTACGTCTGCCTCAACATGGGAATCATGACTCGAATGGGTCAGAGAGTACTCGACACGCTTGGCGACGACGGCGAATTCACAAAATGCCTCCACGGAAAAGCCGATCTAAATCCAGAACGCCGTCTCATCATGCACTTCCCCGAAGACAATGCAATTTGGTCCGTCGGCTCAGGCTACGGAGGAAACGCTCTGCTCGGTAAAAAGTGCCTTGCCCTTAGAATCGCCTCCTCCCTCGCCAAAAAAGAAGGATGGCTTGCCGAGCATATGCTCATTCTCGGGATAGAAAAAGACGGTAAAACCCGCTACGTCACGGCCGCCTTCCCAAGCGCGTGCGGAAAGACCAACCTGGCGATGATCATCCCTCCGGAAGGGCTTAAGCATAAGGGCTACAAAATCACGACTGTCGGCGATGACATCGCGTGGCTGCGCCAGGGACCCGACGGCCGCCTCTGGGCGATCAACCCGGAAGCCGGATTTTTCGGCGTCGCACCGGGTACGAACTCGAAGAGCAATCCAAACGCACTCGCCTCAGTTCAGAAAAATACAATCTTCACGAATGTTCTTCTTTCCGAAGATAGAACTGTCTGGTGGGAAGACGGGGAAGGCGAGCCTCCTGCGAAAGCAACCGATTGGCTCGGCCGCCCTTGGCAGCCGGGCATTGAAGACGAAGCCGGGGAGATGATTAAAGGGGCCCATCCAAACAGCCGCTTCACGGCCCCGCTCACACAATGCCCCTCGGTATCCCCAAAGTGGGACGACCCCCAAGGTGTTCCAATCGATGCGGTCATCTTTGGCGGACGCCGCGCGCGTCTCGCGCCGCTTGTCTACGAAACCCTCTCTTGGGATCACGGCGTTTACGCAGGAGCGACGGTTGCATCCGAGCGAACGGCGGCCCAGTACGGGAAACAAGGAGAAGTCCGACGCGATCCAATGGCAATGCTGCCCTTTTGCGGATACAACATGGGCGACTACTTCAGGCACTGGATCGAGATCGGCAAGAAAACCCCAAAACCTCCGAAGATTTTCCATGTAAACTGGTTCCGTCGGGACGAAGACAATAAGTTTCTCTGGCCCGGCTTCGGAGAAAATCTCCGTGTTCTCGAGTGGGTTTTAGACCGCTGCGACGGAAAGGGGCAAACGGATGAAACACCGATCGGATTAGTCCCGAAGACCGACGCCCTCGACCTTACGGGGCTCGATCTTTCCGAAGAGACGATGAAAAAGGCGCTGTCGGTCAACGCGGAGGACTGGAAAGAGGAAATCGAAGACCATAAAAAGTTCTTCGCAAAATTCGGAGACAATCTTCCGAAGGAATTGAACGAGCAATTGACGGCGCTTGACGAGCGCCTCACCGCCGTCCC
>JBFIEP010000671.1:0-1879 GCA_041603335.1 Elusimicrobiota bacterium
GGTGCGGTTATTTCCGCAGTTCAATTGGTTCCAGCATTCGAGTTTGCAATGCAGTCGGGTCGGGGAACTGGTGACGGCTATGAATGGGCAACGTTTTATTCGCTGCCGCCGCGTGAAATGGCCATCATGTTATTCGGGCCCCAATGGAATCTGTATTTTTTCCCTGTTAGCGGCGACTCGCATATCGTTAGTTTCTATTTTGGTTTGCCAGTCTTGCTTTTGGCGTTCGCTGCATTTAGAAAATCAAAATCCCGACCGTGGGTTTGGGCGGCCATTGCCGGAGTGGGATTTATTCTCGCGTTCGGAAAATATTTACCGTTGTATCGTGTACTCTATTCCGTATTTATTCCTTTGAGGACGTTTCGTTTTCCCGCGCAGGCGATGTATCTTGCCTGTTTTGGGGTGGCGATGCTGGCGGCATTCGGACTTCAGAGTTTAAAGTTGAGCCGGCGTAAGAATCTGATCGTGCTGCTTGTGTGTTTTACCGATCTATGGTTTTTCGCCCAGCGCGGTATTGAAACTATTGATTCTTCGTTTTATTCCGCGCGGCCCCCTGCCGTTAAATTCCTCGAGGAGCATGCTGGAATTGACCGGATCTTGGTGACGCCGCGAACACGCTCCCAACAAGATCGTCCTGGATCGACGCGCCTTGAAGCCTGGCTTAAATTCCGCGATTCTTTATATCCCAATCTAGTTATGGCCCATGGTCTTTACGAGGTGTCAGGAAAAGAGGAGCTGCGTTATTCCCGTTACGATAAGCTTCTGTACCGGCTCTATGAAGATCCCCATTCTCCCTGGATGAATGTTCTTAACATCCGTTACGTTCTTTCGTTTTGGGATATGCCCTCCGAGTTGTTCCCTAAGGTATTTAGCTCGTCAATCAATATCTTTGAAAACCCCCGGGCATTCCCGCGTGCCTATTTTTGTCCCACTTCTCTGACGGTTCCGATTGGAGCCACGGAAGAGTATGTTGCGCAGCATCCGAAGCACAACTTTCGGTCTGTGGTCATTCTTGAAGGGAAACCGCGGGCAGTTCGGGCCTCCCAGTCCCCGAAGACCGACGCGTCCGTGGAAATTAGGGAGTATGGGTCTAATAACGTCGTCTTGCGCATCGAGGCTCCTTCTGAAGGGTGGGTGGTTCTAGCCGATGCGTACGCGCCGGGATGGAAGGCGACGGTTAATAATCGTTCAGTAAATATTCAACGCGCCAATGCCGTGCAGAGAGCCGTTCGTGTTCCTGCGGGAGTTTCTACAGTGCGCTTTCGGTATGCGCCCCTATCTCATGTATTTGGGGGATTACTTTCTGTCCTGGGTCTGATTTTCGCTTTAGTTTGCCTAAAGAAAAGGACCGGCTGAAAGGCCGGTCCTTTATTAGTGTGGTGCGCCCACCAGGAATCGAACTTGGATCTATAGCTCCGCAGGCTACCGCTCTATCCATTGAGCTATGGGCGCGAGAATGTAGTATACCGTTTTCGTCTAGACCGGGTAAAGCGAGATATAGTAACCTAGCCCGACACAAAGGAGTCATCAATATGCGAAAAATATCTTTTATTTCAATGCTTTTTCCGTTCCTGCTGGCCTGCGGAGCGGTTAATAGCTCAGATGCGGCCAAGGGATTGGCCAAGATCGATAAAGAGAAAATGGCTTCTCATCTACGGGAGAGTTACGACATCCCCGCCTTCGTTAAAATCGATTTCACCGAGCCTAAAAAAGCCGAGGTCGAAGGAATGACGGCCTACACGGTTTTGCTCCAGGTAGGGCCTAATCTCCAAAAACAAACGCTCCAGGTGTCGGGAGATGGAAGGTTTTACTTCCTGGGTGATTTTAAGGATATGGAATTTGATCCGAAGGCCGAGCGTTTGTCGAAAATGAATCTCAA
>JBFIEP010000672.1:0-1877 GCA_041603335.1 Elusimicrobiota bacterium
AATACATCGGCGTCGGATATCCATCGTTTTGCATCAACGGCATTGCGCATCCCTCCGAAGGGGCTGCGCAACCTGAAGGTTGTAAAGCGTTCGATCGACGCGCGTAAAAAACCGAAAATTCTGTTCGTCCTCCAGATCGAATTTTCGTGGGATGGAGATACGCCTAAGGGCGCGGAAAAGATCGAACGATCCTCTCTCAATATTCCCGATCTAAACTTCCCTAAGTCGACCAAGGAAATGCCCGTAGTTGTTGTTGGGGCCGGCCCCGCCGGACTATTTGCGGCATTGGCTCTTTCTGAAGCGGGGAGAAAGACGATTCTTTTGGAACGGGGAAAACCGGTTGAAGCTCGGATGAAGGATATCGGAGCGTTACGGGCATCCGGGGTGTTGGATCCCGAAAGCAATGTTTGTTTCGGGGAAGGCGGGGCGGGAGCTTATACAGACGGGAAGCTTTATACCCGGGTAAAGCACCCTTTCGTACGTTGGGTTTTTAAGGCCTTCGTCGAAGCGGGGGCCGATCCCAGTATCCTCGTAGACGCCCACCCCCATTTGGGAACCGAGAAACTTGTCGCCATTGTTAAACGCCTGCGGGAGAGGATTATCGCCGCCGGGGGCGACGTTCGGTTTGAGACCCGCGTGGAGTCCCTTCTCTTAAAGGATGGGGTCACCAAGGGAGTGAAGCTTTCCAGCGGGGAGGAGATCGTTTCCGATTCCGTTGTCCTTGCGATCGGTCATTCGGCGCGTGATACGATCGAATCCTTGTCCCGCTCCGGTGTGACCGTCGAGGCGAAGCCGTTTGCCGTAGGGGTGCGGGCTGAACACCCGCAAGAGTTGGTGAATCTGGCTCAATACGGCGCGAAAAAGATACAGGCGTTGGGGGCTGCGGCATACTCCTTGACGCATCAGGAAGGAAAGCGTGGAATCTATAGTTTCTGCATGTGTCCCGGCGGGTTTGTAGTTCCTTCACCGACAGAGCCGGAGCGTTTAGCCGTGAATGGAATGAGCAACTCCGGGCGATCGACCCCCTTTGCGAATTCCGGGGTTGTCGTTCAGGTCGATCCCAGCGACTTGCTCGCCCATGGCTTAGCGGAGAGTCCTCTTATTGGGATCGCGTTCCAGCGGGAATTGGAAACAGCGGCTTTTAAGGCAACGACGCGGGCGTATGACGCGCCGGCCATGCGCATCAAAGATTTCCTTTCCGGTAGACCGTCAGGCTCGCTGGCCTCAAGTAATTATCGACCCGGTTTGCAGCCTTGCGATATTCGTGAAATTCTTCCAAAGTGGGTGTCTGAGCCCATGAAAAAGGGAATTCAAGCCTTTGCCCGAAAGCTGAAAGGATATGATACGGTCGAAGGAAATTTGATCGCGGTCGAGAGCCGTACCAGTTCTCCGATTCGCATGACCCGCGGGGATGATTTTCAGGCGATCGGGATGCCCGGACTTTTCCCCGTCGGGGAAGGAGCGGGTTACGCCGGCGGGATTGTGAGCGCGGCGGTTGACGGATTGCGGGCGGCGGAGGCGATATTACGATGAGTTTGACCGAAGATGAGCTTAAGCAGCTCAAAGAAAAATTTGAGAGTGAGATTTCCGAAATTGAGGCGCGGATTCCCTCAATGAAAGAGCACTCGAAACCCGTTTCCCCCGATAACGCGATTGGGCGCATCAGCCGGATTGAGGCGATTCAGGAAAAGGAAATGGCAGAGCGCGGTTTGCGCGACGCGACGGAGCGATTGCGTGTTTTGAAGGATCAGCTTGAGAAACTGGGGACCGAAAAATTCGGCCGCTGTATCGTTTGCCGCCGGCAGATCGCCTTTGGCCGCCTTCTGTTCATGCCTGAAAGCGACCGCTGTATTTCCTGTGCTTAGAACGTACTAGGT
>JBFIEP010000673.1:0-1876 GCA_041603335.1 Elusimicrobiota bacterium
ATTTGCGGGGCGTGCACCGCGGATTAGTGAACTCGGGCACGACGCATGTCAACGTCGTTGTGGATGAGGAAACATAATGAGATGGTTTCTCGTTCCCTTGGCAGCCGGCATCGGCTTAGGCTGCGCCTTTGTTTTAACGATGCTGCTCTACACCGGACTCGCTCATTGGTGCCCGGGGGGATACACAACCGCAAGCGTATGCTCAACGCCGTGGGTTAATAAATTTCCTTTCTTTTTTGGTGGGGCCAGCGCGTCTGCCTTGGGGATTCTTCTAGGGACGATGGCCGCTCCAAGCCACCCCCGCCGAGTCGCGTGGTCCCTCTATGCGTCTGGGGCAGCGGTCGCGTTAATTTACGCGCGGCACGAATTAGTATGGACTTCTTTTACGGCAGTGGTTGTCGGGATGGGAGTCGCCACTCTCCTGCACTTAACGGTTGGCAACGAGCAATTCGACACCGAAGCGTGACCCTTCTTTAAGGACCGGGTCTCCGGCACGGCCGACCGATCGATAATCCTTACGCACCCGCTCTAAAATCCATCTCCCATAATCGACGCCGAAGAATGGGAACCCGAATTCACTTGTGTCACGATGGACAAGGACCACAACGTCTGGAGGATGCGAATCGAAACCCGCACGCAGACGCTGATCTCCTTCAAAAACCAATTCGGGCGGAAGGTAGTGAAGCACGCGCATAGGATTTTTTCTTCGCGAGAGAAAATTCATCATCATGCCTTCCGGCCAAACAGACACCGTCGTGGACGGGGGCATTAAGGCCAACTTCGCGGCGACCTGCCCCACTAAGACGCCGCGCTTATCTGTCCGGAATGAATCCGCCCCGGAACCAACAACATGCGACTTAACCGAATATCGATAGTGCGTAATTTTTAGATGCACGTAGGAAAATACGAACAACACCGCCAAGGCACCTGCACGCGCCCGCGGAACGGATATCCAAGCCGCCGAACAAACAAGGAATGCCGGCATCGCAAGAACAAAGCCATATTGAAATAGCCGGACATCAAGATGCATTTTCAAGAGCAGCAGCGCCGCCCAGACAAACAACAGCCTCAAGCCCGGATCGGACGCAATCTCCTGACGCTTCCACCAGGCCACGGCTATAATTGCCAGCGGCAAAGGCCGCACCGCCATTAACGGATCAAATCCCCACAATGCAAGAGAGATCGGAATTACCCCGAGACCCCAGAGCCCTTCCTTTTTAGAAAGCGACAGCGCGATACTCGATCCCCAAACGGCGGTCCAAAAGAAAAGGGCCGTCAAATTTCCCCAAAGCCCTTCTTGGGCAAGACTGCGCCGATAAAAATAGGCCGTCGCAACATTTTCGTGGAAAACGCCGCGCCAAGTCCCCAAGGCCCCAGACCCAAAGACTAACCATGCTAGAGCGAATACACCGCTCAACCCGATGGCACCTCGACTGAACGCACGCCAATCCTTAAATGAATAAGCCGCGTGCGCGGCTCCCGCAGCAACAAAAAGCTCTGCCTTGGTAAGAAACACAAGTCCCAGGATAATCCCGCCCCCCACGAAGTACTTCCTTTCAACGAGTTCAAACGAAAGGAGGCTCAACAACAGGCCATGCGTCATCTCATGGGAGTAGGGGGTCATGAAATTAAAGTTAGCGATTCCGATATACTGCGAAAACGCAAACAAAACAAAGAAGAGTACCGTAACCGCGTCCGCCTCGAATTCGCCGAAAGCGCATTTAATTCGGCGATGGAACAGCACCGTAATTGCAAGAAGGATCAATGCATTCGATATTAATAATGAGCGCAGTGACACTCCCAGAATCGAGAATATAAACGCATTGAAGGTGGGCGAAAAAGGACCGTGTAAATAGGCGATATCCCGGTAAAGGAC
>JBFIEP010000674.1:0-1876 GCA_041603335.1 Elusimicrobiota bacterium
ATCAAGGACGCCTGCCCGGACTCATGCTGCAAACCGACGGGTTCGATGCCGTCATCTCAAACAGCATCCTCCACCATATCCCGGATCCGGCTGATTTCTGGTACGAAGTGAAGCGGCTGGGAAAACGCGGCGGCGGCGTGTGGATCCTCGACCTCGCACGGCCGGACTCTCCAGACGATGCACGCGAAATTGTGGAATCGGTCTCGGGCGATGAAAACCAGGTGCTTAAGGATGATTTCTACAACTCCCTGCTCGCCGCCTACACCGTTGATGAAGTAAATGCCCAGCTCAAAGAAGCGGGGCTTCAGGAGAATCTGGAAGCGGTAATGGTCAGCGACCGGCACTGGGCCGTCGCCGGGCGGCTTCCGACAGAAGTTTAAAAAATCTTTTTCGCCCTTCGGGGGCGATGCTTGAAGATTTGCTTCACAAATCTCCAAGCCCAGCGTCTCCCCCCCTGCCAACACAACAATCCGGCAGATGGGTAGCCCTGGGGCATTGAGATTTGCGGTCAAATCTCAATGCGGCGAGGCCAAACCTCGCAATTTTTACCCACCAATATTTTTATTGGAGTCGAAGTAGCCCGGCTTTTCTACTTCCGGCGGAAGGCGTTTGTACTCGCCGACATGAAGACCGCGAGAGTCCCATCGGCCTGGAGCGTCGTATACGGGCAGTAAAGACCCTTCAGCTCCCGTTTCCACCAGGATTTCCCAGATCCCCATCCTGTGAAATTATATTGGAAAAATAAGGATCTTAAGAAGCGGGGAGGTTTTTCTTCGAAAGGATTCTCCGCAAGAAGGGCCACCACATCGTCCTGGCCCTCCAAAATCCGTCTCTGGAAGGCGAAATACCAGGGATTTCGTTGGTACGGCGCAAGAGAGGCGAACCACATCTGCCAATCCAATCTCGGCTGGTGGGGCTGCACCCAGCCCGGTGCCCGATCCACGCGTCCGGGCTTCCACTTAAACTCATATGCCTTCCAAACGCGCCCATCCTCACTGCCCTCCAGAATAATTTCGTTGCGAACCGTTGTCATGACCGCAAACAAACCGTAGGTATTCACCATGTGATAACGATAGCCCAAAGCAGCGGCGGTGTTTATCGCAGCGCTGGAACGAACAGGAGGGACGAAGCGAATGAGCAATTGAGCACTGCCTACCACCAATGCAAAGACGGCAAAACTTATTGCAAGCCGCCGCCGAAGTCCGCCGCAAGCGTCACCTTCGGAAAAATTCCGTTTTGGGAACCAACTCTGAAGCCACGCATCATCCAGCAGGAACAGACATAAGCTCGCGGTTAGGAAGTTAAAAAAAGTGTAGTTCCCGGTTATGCAGATGAGTCCCATCAAAAACAGAAATCCCATCGCCGCGCAAAGACGAAGCCGGCGCGGGCCGAACACAAAAAAGGGAAGAATAAGTTCGATTCCAAACATGACCGCGACACAGAATTTCTGGAACCAAACGGGAAGCTGGTGCGCATACCACGCAAACACCGTCGGCAGGGGTTGGGTTTCGTAATGAAGCGTCAAGGCACTTAAATCCCACCACGTTTTGTCATACGAAAGCAGCTTGACCGCTCCCGACAAAAGCATGAGCCGGAATAAAAGCCACCGCATCGCCCATAACCCTGCACGCGCGGGATGCGTTCCCTTCCGCCCGACGACAAACACCGCCAAAAATCCTATTTCCAGAAGCAGGATGTCCCATTGATACCCCAAGAACAATCCCGACGCCCGATAGAGAGAAAAATAAAGTCCCCACAAAAGCGCAAAGAATCCCGGAGCGGCCGCACCGGTAAACGGTGCGATGAGAGCGAGAACCGCGCCCCCCCAGCAAACGCTTCGCAAGGCAGTATCCCCCGTCCCTGCCCAAAACTTAGC
>JBFIEP010000675.1:0-1874 GCA_041603335.1 Elusimicrobiota bacterium
CGAACTCGGCCATATGCCGATTATTATCTACAAACCCCAAGACGAGGTCGGAGCAACAGCAACCTGGTCGGGCGGCGTGATTACCGTTGGCGACCAATACGGCGGCCTCGGCGCCTCCGGAAAACTCGCGGTGCTCTTCCACGAAGACCAACACCATTTCGACAACCAAACCGAAGGCGGACTGCACGACAATCATTACTCCGCGCTGCTCGCCGAACCCGACGAAACCCCCTCCGGTAAAAACTGGACGGAGACGCTCGCCTACCGCAACATGGGCGACTTCATGGACGTGCTAAGCAAGGGTTGGCCTAAGGTCGAAGGCAAAAAGATTCGCGACCAAGTCGCGAGCAGCTTCTAATCATAGGAAGCCGTCATTCGCCGCTTGTCTGCTTAACGCTGCGAGCCGCCCAACGTCCTTCAAGTGCACGTTGTCCACGCCATTCTCTTAAGTCTTGGCGAGGCCGAGGCAGCGTTAAAAAATCACAATCAAGCCCATCAAAGGCACGCCGCCAAGTCTCAATTCCGGCATCACGTTTCCCCGACTCAAGTGCGTGCCAATATTGCTGAGAAAGACCCGCACGTTCGGCGGCCTCGGCTTGACTCATGCCGATCTTTACACGCACGGCAAACAGAAGTTCTCCTGGATCATTCAAACGGAGAGAAGCAGGTACCCCGCGAGTGATGACAAGCAATCGATTCAGGAGACGTTTAAGTCGTAAAGGCAGTTGGTGTATTCGTCCCATTCCCTTAGAAGTTTACATCATATGTGATGTAAACTTCTAAGGGAATCGTGAGCTCAAAGATATGATCCTAAAACACAAACAAATCACGCAAATCTTTGAGCATCGACCACGGGAGGTCGAAATTTATCCGTTTTATTGAGTTATGCCTCTTTTGAGGATTCCATATCCCTGCAATCTCCCCTCTCCAGAATTGGCGGGCGTGCGGGTCGCGTAGGTTATCGGGCGATGAGTGCGAAGTCGAGGAGTTGATCCTCGCGCGCCCGGTGAAACACCATCATCCCTTCAAATCGCAAAGCCAATAATTCGGCCGCGACTTGTTTTCGGATATCGGGGTTGGCGTCCTTCATCGACGGCGTCCAATCCCGAAGGTACTGCGGGCGGTAGGCGTCATGGTAAATCGCCAAACGGTACCCTGCGTCGTTGCGGGGAAGGCGAATGGAGTATTCGCCCCAGTCGTTGGTCTTAATGAGGAATGCCTTTTTAGTTAACGCGTCGGTGAAGTAGAACGAAGCCCCTTCAACGTAGGCACCCGAGTCCAAATCGAAAGCGGTCCCCTCAACAAGGAATGTTTTACGTTTCGCGAGCTTCTGCAGGGGTACCACGTGATAGAGCTTCAGGAAAGCGTCCTCGCTCTGCGGCGATGCCGGCCGCTTTTTAACGCGGGAAGCCGGCTTCTTTTTGGGAACAGCGCGGCGCTTGGGGATGCGGATCGGTTTCGGGAATTTTTTAGGCATCGGCCGGGCCAAAACCCTGGCGGGCGGCGCGGCGATGGATAATGCGGCGACCGAGTCCCGAAGATCTTGCGCGGGCTCAAGAGCCGGTTCTGCTGCAGCGGGAGACTTTACAGCGGCCTTATACGCCGCCTTTGCAGCCCCTAAACGGACATTAGCCGCTTTGGGATTGGCCATGTAGGCGCTAAAGGCGGAAACCGCGATTAACGATCCCAGCCAAATGGGCCAAAGTTTTTTGGGCCGTTTATGCTCCATGCGGTATACTAGCAATTTTCGGGGATTTTAGTGCCAGACTTTCGAAGAAAGACAGCCCTATAAAGCGCTGAAAATAGACCGCAAAAACGCCGCTTGGTCCCATGTCCCGGAGCGATTTAATCCAAGACGGACGACAACGAGATTC
>JBFIEP010000676.1:0-1867 GCA_041603335.1 Elusimicrobiota bacterium
AATAATCAGTCCCGAGAAATCGGCAACGGTGCAGGCCTGGAGGAGGTAGCCGCTGGAAGTGGAACTCGACGGCGAAGATTCAAACGAACCCCAACCGACGGTCACCGACGATTCAAAAACTCCCAGGAATGAATCCTCGGGGGGGTTCACCTTGGGAGCGATCGTCAAGGTTGCCGTCGATCCGATCGAGTTGAATCCTCCAATCACGCTTGCGTGGTTATAGCTTCTCGCCCGGAAATAATACGTGGTATTTGGAAGGAGCACTGGCGAGAGTACAGTCAACGTACTCACCAACACATCCGTAGTTTGAGACGAAACAATCGTCCCGGTGTAATCCGGAGCACTCGACGCCTGCACTTCATACCCGAACGCGGAATGACTCGAGGGTGTCACCGGGCGCGCGGCCCAAGCGGCCGTGATCGATCCGACAAACACCTCAAGGAAAGCGTCCCCCGGGGGCAAGGCCTCGGGGGGTTGGGCCAGCGTGGAGACTGCACCCAAATCCGTGGGGTACCCTCCGGCTCCAAGCGCGTTCAAGGAACGCACCTGGAAGTAGTACGTCGTGTTGGGATCAAGCGCGGGGGCAAGGACGGTTAACGTGCTGATCGAAGCCTCAAGAGAACCCGAAGAATGCACGAGCCCGCTGAAATCCGCAGCGGTTGAGGCTTCCAGCGTGTAGCCTTCCGCACTCAAGCTCTGCGGCGATAAGGGGCGTGAAATCCAGGCGACTGTCACCGAGCCTTGGTAGAGGGTCAGGAATGTATCTTCCGCAGCAAGCGCACCGGGGGGGAGGGCCAGCGTGGCCGTCGATCCCAAGGACTGGAAGAGCCCCGGAGTGAAGGCGGAATTTTGACTCGCGACCTTAAAGGTATAAACCGTGTTGCTCTCGAGCGCGGCGGAAAACACGGTCAGCGTACTCACCAACACATTTTGGGTTTTAGAGGAAGAAACGACATTTCCCGTCGCGAACGTTGAAGACGTCGCCAGCAGTTCATAGCCGGAAGAGGAAAGATTAAACGGCGATGTTGGGCGTGCGGCCCAAGCGGCGGTGATCGAGGATTCAAAGACATTCAGAAACGTCCCGGCCAGGGTTTCCGGCCGCAAGGCAAGTGTTATCGTCGTAATCGTCGCCGAATAATTGTTATCCGAATTGAGCAGGCGGGAGGCATTGCGCCAATAATAAGTCGTGTTGGAATCCAGACCGATTGTCGTCAAATTCGCAGCGGCATCGTCAGCGGTGAAAGCCGTAAAGAGCGTTCCCGAATGATCCGCTGCGGTCGAAGCCTGGAGTTCGTAGCCCTCATGGGCATAAACCGGCGTCCAGGTAATCGTGGCGCTCGATTCATACACCGGATTTACAGCGATATTTTTGACGGGGATTCCGACTTCCGATAAAACGTAAACCGAGCCATCGTACGCGATCCAGTTTGATCCGAATCCGGCGCGCTTGCTCGCTCGAATGATATGGGTCATGTCCCCATTGGGGATTTGGAACAACCCGATCGTTGAGAAAGACTCACGTGAGAATTCGGCGGCGTCGTTGTCGGAATGATCGGCCTCCCCGACAACCTGATCGGAGTTTCCGGAATCGACAAGCAGCTGCATTTGACTCGGGGAATTATTGGCGCTCGTTCCGAGAGCCCCTTGGCCGATCATCAGGTAGTTGCTCTTGAACTCGTGATAAGGGGCCGTCGAGAAATGCGTAGGAGTCCAGACCGGGTCGGCGTTGCCGTTGATATCTTCGGTCGCCGCAGCCCGGTCCCCTTGGGCCTGGCCGAAGACTTCATTGGCTTTCACCAGGATCACACGCCCATCTAAGGCATCGTACACGGTATTTGTCTCACCCCGGTGCTGCAGCTCCGCAGCG
>JBFIEP010000677.1:0-1865 GCA_041603335.1 Elusimicrobiota bacterium
CTATTTGTAAAATTGGCAAAAGAGTATTGTAAGACGACTCCTGTGTGCGCAGAATGTCCGATGCGCTCAGGCTGTCAACGTGGAGGAAGTCATGGCTGACCGTTCCCTCAGCGCGTTGGAAGAAGCGCGAGATTTGTTGGAAGAAAACGCAACCGCAGCACTGCGCCGCTTACCGTCCGCTTCGGAATTACCGAAACCATTACGCTCCGAACGCGATTTTATCGCGGCGGAGGCTTGGCGGTCCCGGGGATATTTCGGGAAAGCGGCTGCGCTTTATTCCCGCGCGCTAAAAAATACCAGCACCCAAGAGGATCCTGCTCTTTGGATTGAGGCGGCCTTGGGTTACGCCTCGGGACTGCGTAGTGTCGGGGGACATCCTGCAGCGATGAGCCTCCTTAAACAGGCCTCCATCCTGGCCAGGAAATCCGGCATTCTTCGCGCTTATTCCGACCGCCTCGAACTCGAATCGGCATTGGTCGACCGGGCGGCAGAACGCTACCCGCAAAGTCTCAAATATTTCCGTACCAGACTCAAACGTGCCAAAAAACAGGCGTCGTGGCAGGAAGCCGCCTTTCTATTGTGGGCTATTGGCGGGGCTCAGCGGTTTCAAGGAAAGCTCAAAGAGGCCGCAGCAAGTTTTTCAGAATCCCTCAAATTAGCGCGCCGCGCCCACGACCCCATCGGCGCGGGGTATGCACTGTTTGGACTCGGGGGTGCCACCCGTGTGATGGGGAAGTTGGCGGAATCCGAACGTCTGTATGCAAAGGCAGGAGAGGTTTTCGCTAAAACCGACGACGATTTCGCGAAAGCCTACGCTTTCTGCGGGCGCGCCAATGCTCTTCGCCAATTAGGGCGCCTCACGGAAGCGGAGCGTTCCTACGCCCGTTCCCGGATCATTTATGCAAAGCTGGGTGATCCAATCGACCTCGCCTATGTGGATTGGGGTCTGGGGGAAATCGCCCTCAAACGCGGTAACGCCCGGGGAGCCCTTACTCCTCTGAAAAAAGCCGAACGCGGATTCACCGAAGGAGGAGAAACACGGGGTGCTGTTCTCTCCTGGATTTCGACCGCGCGCGCACTTCATTCCCTCGGGCGGACGCGTGAGGCCGAAGGACTGTTTGAGAAGGCGTTCCGACTCGCACGCAAAAGCCGAATCCATACCCACCTGGAGAGCTACACCTAAAACGCCGATGATGTCGAATTTGGCGGAAATCTACAACCGGAATTTCTTCGAGGAATGGGGGCGTACGAACGAACGCTTTCTCTCGGCGGTTGATAAAGTCACCGAACATCTCCACAGTCAATTCGGGATGCGGCGCATCGTGGATGTCGGGTGCGGATGCGGAGTCTATGTTGACGCCTTCCAGCGAAGAGGAGTCGATGTCATGGCAATCGACGGAGTCGCATGCCCGCCGGAACTAGGTTTTCCCGTTGACCTGATCCTCCGGGATTTAACCGAACCTTTCGAAAATATTTGGGGCGATTTTGACTGCACCCTTTGTCTCGAAGTCGCAGAACATATCCCTGAAGAATTTTCAGACGTTTTCCTCGACAACCTGACGAAATTATCAAATACCCTAATTCTCTCCGCCGCGCCTCCGAATCAGGGCGGCACGCATCACGTCAATGAACAGCCAAAGCGCTATTGGGTCCGAAAACTTGAGGAACGCGGCTTTCTGTATAACCGTAAGGCGACCGGTGTATTCCTCGAGGCGTGCAAGGAAGATTCTCCCGCCTACGGATGGATCTATCAACAAGTCTCGATCTACGAAAAAGGGGACCGCAGCAAGCACCCATCCCAGCTCCCGTTTTACAAATGATCGAGCAAAAGCAATTAGAAGAGGCCAAATCGTTTGCACGGAAAG
>JBFIEP010000678.1:0-1865 GCA_041603335.1 Elusimicrobiota bacterium
CTCCTACCTCGGGCTCATCGGCGGCGTTTAAAACGACACCGGGACGCATTAATTGAGACGCGCGGCGCGCAGCCGGAGCCGCCTCAACAGAACCGGCAACCTCAACAGAACGGCCCGACCAAAATTTATTCAGAACAGACGGCAAAGAAGCTCCGCCGGAACGCTGTTCCTTCGCCTCGACAATCGAGGCCCCCAACAATTTCCCTGAAGATAGAACCGTTGGCTGCGACTTCCGTTCTTTCGAAACAACCGGTTTAACCGTCATCGGGGCACGACCTACCCCGGCTCTCGAAACGATCCTGGGGACCGAGGGCTGATCTGCCGCGGCCTCTAAAATAGAAGCCTTTGCCGTTGGCAATACTGCGGGGAGTTGAATCGTTGGAAGAGAGCCGGTAAGCGAGGCACCCGTTATTCCCTGATAGGAACCTACTTGAGGCAAACCCATCCTGGGTGCCGATATGCCGGGCATAAGGACGGTCGGCGCGCCGGTTTTTGCAACCGAAGCTCCCACCGCAACCCGCGCAAACACCTCCACGACGCCGGGCCCGGGCAACGTCATTAGCAACGATAGAACCAGGGTCAGGCAAATTGATTTTTTAAGCATGGCTTCGCGTCGGTTCATTGGGAAATCTCGTAGGGAAAATAGGTTGGATAACGATTGAAATTCTACCGCAGACCGGGTGCCCGGCACACGAAGCGAAAGTACCGAATTTAAAGCGTATTGGGCCTAATTCAGGAGGGGACTTTGGGCACCCGAAAGGCGGTGGCACCAATTTCAGCGTGCCTGGCGGCGAAGTGCCGCCGCCACCGCTCGGACCGGTGGACAATCTTGCGAAGGGCATTAAACCCGCCCGCCGGGTTATTGGCAAGCGGGGATAGGTCAAAGACCGTAAACCCATCGGGCTGAAAAACAATCGTTAAATTCTGCCCGCTGCGGCCCGCAATATCCATGTCGTTGCCGCTGGGGATTCCGCCTCCGACCCATCCCCCCGCCCGGTAATTCGGCGGGTGCGTGTGCCACCATCCGAGGTAGCGCCCCGACCACCCGTGGTTTATGATTCCTTCCAACTGGGCCTTCGGCTCCATCACATAGGTATCGGCGGAATTTTGCAAAATCGTCGTTACGGTCAGGCGCTGGATTTTCCGAAGCTTTTCTTCCGGGAGTTTCTTCGCCTTATACCTCGGCAACCGGCTTAAAAATCCGGAAAGCAGGCCGTGTTCATCGATCAGATCCAATTCTGTTTTGTGTTCCTTATAGAGTGCGCTCAGAGCCTCAGGATCATCCATCGCGGCGACGAGCTTCTCAAACATAGGGCGGACCGGGTCAAGGACACGATGAAACGTTGGGGTTCCATCGAGCGTCGCCTCTCCGCCGATTTCAGGTACCAAGATTTCTCCGGAGACCTCAAAACGTGCATCGATCATCGCATCAAACAAATCTCTGATCACAGCGACTCCGCCAGGAGAAGTTAGAGCCTGTTCCAACTCCGAAAACTCAACGGGCCGCGCAACCGTTTCCGCCGTCATGCCGAAGTACTGATCCAGGTTTTCGAGCGCAGCCCCGAGCTCCTTAGAATATTCGAGCGAGTCATCCTTAAGTACCCGCGCGGCCTCGGCTCCCAGACCGTTAGCGTCGTGGGCCGCCAACGCTCCAAGCCCTTGAGACAGCACCTGGGTTTTAAGCGACCCCGCGGAAACGACAACGGGAAGTAATAAAAGGAGCAGAATTGCTCTCATTCATTACAGTATAAACCGCCCCCAAAATCGATGAATGGGCCGGTTAGGGAAGGATTTCCCGGCATTGGTCCCCATAGACCGGACCTAAGGCCTATACCAAATGGCCTGTTCGGACCCTAATCAACGCC
>JBFIEP010000679.1:0-1862 GCA_041603335.1 Elusimicrobiota bacterium
CGCCGAGCGAAATCCTATCCTCGTGACCGCGCTCAATCCGATTACGGGCTACGATCTCGGTGCGAAAATTGCGAAGCGTGCCTATGCCGAGGGTCGCAAGGTCAAGGAAGTGGCTGCCGAGATGACGACTCTCTCCAATGGGAAGCTTGATCGCCTGCTCGATCCGGCGGTGCTTACCCGTGGGGGCGTTCAGAAGAAGTGAGTTTCGACCCTAACGCCGCGTCCTCTTCAGACGACGGCATCTTCGGACTTCCGTATTCTTATGACGAGTCCTTGGTTGTCTATTTTCCTGTCCCTTGGGAGGCGACAACCTCTTATGGAGGGGGAACCTCCAATGGACCGTCTGCGATTGCCGCTGCCAGTAGGCAGATCGATCTATATGATGTTGATGTGCTAAAGCCGTATGAAGCGGGACTTCATTTGCTCCCGGAGGATCCTGCTATCCGGGATCTTAATGAAGTGGCGAAGGGTGCGGCGTTGGAGCGTGTGAACGAAGCAGGCGCCAAGCTCAACGAGATGGTATATGCCGCGGCGAAAAAGCACTTGGACGCCGGAAAGATTTTCGGCCTGATCGGCGGAGATCATTCCACGCCCTTCGGTTCGATCCAGGCCCACGCCAAAAAATACCCGGGGATGGGGATTCTCCATATCGACGCGCACTCCGATCTTCGGGTTGCCTATGAAGGGTATACCTGGTCCCATGCCTCGATCCTTTATAACGTGCTGGAAAATATTGGGGATCTCGGCAGGACGGTGCAGGTCGGAATCCGGGATTTTTGTGAGGCTGAATTCCAATATTGCCGCGATAACGAGAGCCGCCTGCGCGTTTTCTACGATCGCGATTTAAAAAGCAGTGCCTTCCGCGGTGAGCGGTGGGACACAGTCTGCGGAAGAATTGTCGATGCCCTTCCTCAATCGGTTTATGTGACGTTTGATATCGACGGCCTCGACCCCAAGTTATGCCCCAATACCGGAACACCCGTGCCGGGGGGGCTCGACTTTGCGCAAGCGAATTATTTGATTGGCGCGGTGGCGCGTTCCGGGCGGAAGATCGTTGGGTTTGATCTCAATGAGGTTGCCCCCGGAAAAGATGAGTGGGACGCGAATGTCGGGGCGCGCATGCTTTACAAGTTAACGGGCTGGACGCTTGCCAGCCAAGGCAAGGCTCCGATCCGCTCGTGAGCGATCCCCTTTACCATTGCCGTGTCTGCGGCTGGCGTCATAAGAAACCGCCCTGGGGACTGGATGGAAAGACCCCGTTCTATACGCATTGCGATTGCTGCGGTAATGAAGTCGGGTGGCAGGATCGTACGCCGGACCGGGCTCGTAAGACCCGGGAGAATTGGATAAAGCGGGGGTCTCCCTGGTTTTCAAAGTCCTTGAAGCCGGAAAATTGGGATTTTGACCGCCAACTCCAAGACGTTCCTGAAGATTACCGATAACGGATTAGGTACAATGTCTTCGACGTTCTGGAAATAAAGGGGGCGAGTGGCGGAACTGGCAGACGCAGCAGACTTAAAATCTGTCGACCGAAAGGTCTTGAGGGTTCGAGTCCCTCCTCGCCCATTTATAACATTATGAAAATTGCGGTTTTTGGTTGGAAATTCATCATCTTAGGCCTCGTCGTTGCGGCCGTTGGCGGGTCTCTGTGGCGTTTTAAGGGATCGAATGCCGCTCTTGCGGTAGGTGTATTTGGTGTTCTCTTTTCACTGTTTTCCACCTATTTCTTCCGTGATCCGGATAGACCTCTTCCAACCGATCTCTCAAAGCTTTATTCATCCGGCGACGGCGTCATCATGAGTGTGGCCAATGAGGGCCCGGGTCCGGTTACCACCATTCGAACCTTCCTGTCCGTGTTTGAC
>JBFIEP010000680.1:0-1861 GCA_041603335.1 Elusimicrobiota bacterium
AGAACGTCTCTGAGTCCTTCGACCTTATTGGCTGGGTCGATGACGATTCCGCCTGCAATAATGAGATCTTTTTTCATGCGTTAGCCGGTTGGGAAATCATCGCGCCGCCGATATCGCTGCGCATTTGACTCCCTTTGAATTTTATCTTCTTGGCAGCGGTGTAAGCGATTTCCCGTGCGGCGGAGTGGGTTTGTCCAAGTCCAGTGACTGCCAGAACACGCCCCCCGCTGGTAAGCCAATGTTCTCCGTCACGGCGTGTTCCTGCATGGAAAATGAGTGCTTCCTGATTGAGTCCTTCGATGATTCGTCCGGTAACCGGTTTTTCCGGGTACCCTTCGGAAGCGAGTACGACGGTGATTGCACAGCCTTCCGCGTGAATTTCTTTGCCCGAAAGATCTCCTTTCGCGGCGGCTGTCAGCAGTTCCAGCACGTCGGATTTAACGATGGGCAGGACCGCTTGGGTTTCCGGATCTCCGAATCGGCAATTGTATTCGAGGACTTTTGGACCGTCGGGCGTGAGCATGAGTCCGATGTAAAGGAGGCCGCGGTATTCAAGGCCATCCTTGGCCAGGCCATCAAGTGTGGGCTGGACAATTTCCTGGTTGACCTTTTTTAGAATCGCGGCGTCCATCGCCGGAGCGGGAGCGATGACGCCCATCCCTCCGGTATTGGGGCCAAGGTCCTTGTCCAGAAGTCGTTTGTGGTCGGAACTTGTAGGCAGAGCAAGAAAGCGTTTCCCATCGCAGAAGCCTAGAAGGGAAACTTCGGGTCCTTCGAGCCGTTCTTCGAGAACCAGCGGCTCTGCCGGTTTTTCCGCAAGAACCGCTTCCGCTTCTTCCCGGGAAGAGCAGACGACGACCCCCTTCCCGGCGGCGAGTCCATCCGCCTTGATGACGACGCCGTTGGGAAAATCGGAGAGCGCCTTGAGTCCTTCTTCCCGGGAGGAAACCGTTATTGAGCGTGCGGTGGCAATCCCGTGTTTCTCCATGAATTGTTTTGCAAATGATTTTGATGATTCGAGGCGAGCGGCTGATTGTCCGGGACCGAAGACGAGCAGTCCCTTGGCCCTTAGGGTGTCGGCCAGTCCTGCTGCCAGGGGGACCTCCGGTCCGATGACGACAAGATCGACTTCGGGTGTCTCTCCGGAAACGAGTTCAGCCAATTCAGATATTGCATCCGATCCCGGGGAGGCGTAGAGTTTTGTGAGATCGGGGCTCTTTGAGATGGCCCAGGCCAGGGCGTGCTCCCGCCCTCCTGATCCGATTAGAAGAACCTTCATCGTTTCACCGTTTTTGGCTTGGGGTCGGGGGCTCCCCCGTTAATCGCGGGGCTGAAGTCGCCTTTCCGCGAGGCTTGCCCAATGGTGAAGTCTATGATTGGAGTCGGATAGTCGCCTGTGAAGCAGGCGGTGCAGAATGAAGACTTTTTCGGGTTCTTTTCCCCGACGGCGCGCAGGAGTCCCTCCACGCTCAGGTAATGGAGGGTGTCGACTCCCAGAAAGCGCCGAATTCCATCGAGTGATCGCGTTGCCGCGATGAGTTCCGACTTGCTCGGGGTATCGATCCCGTAGTAGCAGGGGGAAATGATTGCCGGCGAGGAGATTGCCATGTGAATCTCTTTAACGCCGATCGCGCGGAGACCTGAGCATATCCTGCGGGAAGTGGTTCCTCTTACGATGGAGTCATCGATGAGTATGATGCGCTTTCCTTTGAGCAGTTCGCGAACAGGGGATAGTTTGAGTTTAACCGCATTGTCGCGCAGTACCTGGGCCGGTTGAATAAACGTCCGTCCGATATAGTGACTGCGTACAAAACCCATTTCCAAATGTATTCCGGATTCTTGGGCATAGCCGAGTGCGGCG
>JBFIEP010000681.1:0-1852 GCA_041603335.1 Elusimicrobiota bacterium
CTCCCTCCCAAGAACGGAGAGGAGCTTCCGACGCCGTGCCGTTGTCGAGAGTTCTGTTTCCTGGATCTTCCAACGAGCTTCCAAGGCCTGCGCCCGGGCGGAAAGAAGGCTCCAACGCGGAGCCAGCCCGGCCTTAAAACGAATTTCAACCAATTCGACATCGGCATCCAAACGTTGGGCAATCTTCTGCAAAAGCTTAACCCGCTCCTGGACGAGGAGAAGCCGACCAAATGCATCACGCAATTCGAAACGGACTTGAGCGGAGGTTTTCCGAACATCCTCTTTCGTCCTGCGCAAAAAGGAGGCGGCGGCCCGGTTGGCGCCTAAAATTCCAAACCCTGAAAAAAGGTTAACACCCCCTCTCCAACCATACCGATACACATGCGACGGTCCCGTGTTTAAAAACGAATCGGGGAATATAATCTCACTTTGATCCTTCTCATAAACAAAATTCGCGGTGGGCAGATGAAGCAGCCTGGAGGCTTTAACATCCGAACGGGCGGCGTCTTCAGAGGCTCGAATGCTCCCCAAGGCGGGATTCTTCCGAGCGACCTCCCGGACGCACGTCTTCCAATCGATCATTTCGGCCCCTAGCGCCGTTTCAACAGCAAAGGACCCGCTCATAAAAAAAAGGAAAAACGATGCAAGAAATTGAGTTTTCCGCCTTTTCTCTCTCACATTCCAAGGATGCGCAGATTCGTCGATTTAGTCAACGGTGTCAGGCATTGCTTTATTGCCTTTCGCCCAGGCGAAAGGCAATAAAGCAATGCCTGACACCTAAAAAAGTCGTTGAAATCGGGGACTTTAGGGGGTACCCTCGGGGTATGCCCCTCCGACGTGTACTCTGCGTCGTCCTGTTATCTCTCGCCGCGTCCGCGGCGAACGCTGGTGGCCGCGATAAAAAATCAGGCGGTGGAGGCGGGGGCGGGGCCGGTCCTATCTCAGAAGATCGTCGTGATATCTCTCCCGCGCAGGCGGGCGATGCCGACTGCCCCGAAAGTGATGTCACCCCGGGTGCCAAAGGATCCGCCCAGGCGAAACTAAAACTGATTTCCGATCACATCGGAACACCTAAGGATCTCGAAAAGCGGGGGATCGAAGTCAAGGATTGGGATTCACTCGATGGCGCCGGACGCGCCGCGCGACGATTCAAGCTTGTGGAACGCGAGTTCTGTCTCATCCATGCAAAGGCCAAAGCTTACTCACAGTGGGCTTACAATCGGTCGATGACTTCCGGCCGCGTTTATTGCGGAATGGAAGCTTCTGTCCTTCAAAAATGGAAAAGCTGGGCGAATGAAGCGGTAAAAATCCGTTCCGACCTCACCACCAAATTTCCATACGGAATGGCGGCGGTTCATCAAGAGGACGCGGAATCCAAATCGACCTTGACGCATCTCACCGAGGCGGAAACAAACGGCCGCCTGGCCGCGGCTAAATTGGGATTGAACGCGGATCAGTGCGCCTACGGACAATCCCAATTGGAAGCGATTCGTCTCGATAAAATAGCGAAGGGTCTTAACGGAAAGATCGACGGGAATAAACTGAACAAAACATTTGATAACGCCCGCCCCGGTGCTCGCACCGATTTCCGCGCTCCTCCGGGCTCGAAGTCCAATAAAGGAAAGTTGGAAACCGCCAGCGGGGATTCTTCCACTTTAAAAACCAAGGACGTGCCGCTTGAAACCTTTGAAAGTCTAACGGCCGGTATTATTTTAACAAGCGGTCCCAAGAGGGTGTCCAAAAGGGAAGCTAAAAAACGCCAACAACTTTTCGATCAGGCCCTGCGGCACATCTACTCCATTCCCGAAGGGAAAAAGGTTCTCCGCGACATCCAAGAGGTCCGGAAACTAAA
>JBFIEP010000682.1:0-1852 GCA_041603335.1 Elusimicrobiota bacterium
CCGCGCACGGTTCCGACTATTATGAAAAGACTCCGAAAAGGC
The DNA here is from genome assembly GCA_041603335.1 of Elusimicrobiota bacterium. Classification (GTDB taxonomy): domain Bacteria; phylum Elusimicrobiota; class Elusimicrobia; order UBA1565; family UBA1565; genus UBA1565. Next base: position 43 of record JBFIEP010000682.1, read on the forward strand.
GAAGCCGTGGGTTTTGTGATCGATCAATTCACGAACCCTCCTGCAGGCATGAAGGCGCGCTTCTTCGGATACAACGTGGATACACTCGCTGCCGTCGGACCCTTGGCGCAGCGCACTGGGGCCGCAATCGTCCCCACTTACAATTATCGGGATGAGAATGGTGTTTTCCAAGTCCATCTCGAACCCGAGTTAGACTTCGGTGCGGATGCCGGCGACGCAGGGAAAACTACCCAGATTCTTGCGAGTATGGTCGAGAAGCAGGTTCGTGATAATGCGGCCCAATGGATTTGGGGTCACCGCCGCTTCAAAAATGTTGATTTTTCCGATCGAAAGACCTAACTTTTTACTATCCTTTTTACGATGAAGCCCCGGTCGCTATTACTCGTCGGATTCTTCGCCCTGCTCGGGGGCTGCCGTGAATTGACGCTCGAAGAACAAGCCAACTTAAATATTCCTCCCCAGAACCGGGTCGCCCCGAAATATTTGCGCACTGATCAGGCGACAACCCCGGGCGTCGAGTTAAGTACAACCGATCCGGTAATTCTAAACGCGCTGTTTGAGCTTCTCGAAAAGTCCGATACCATCGGGGCCGATGTCTCCAAGCTGGAAGGAAGTGCATTCGAAGATCTGCTGAAGGTGGGATCTCCTGCCGCTTATCTCTTGAGAAACCGTTATTTAAATCCGGGTGTTGCGCTTGCTCAAGCTCTGGCTCAGGACCCGGATCCCGCTTTGCGTTCGCGTCTTGTTGAATACGCACGCTGGGAACGCTCCATGGATGTTCGTTCGACCGCTTTGGTCGCGCTGGCTCAAACCCGGGACCTCAAGGATGAACGTACGCTTCATGAAGCGATGGCCCATCTTAATCCGGTCGTCCGGTTTGGAGCGATGGAAGCCCTCGCCAATTGGGGGCATCCCGAAAAGGCGATCCCACTGCTTAAACTCGCTACCGTGCACGATCAGCAGCGTGTTCTTAAGGTTTATGCCGCGGGCATGATGGCACGGCTGGGGAGTGCCGAGGGACGGGATATTTTACGCAGCTATTTAAGCGATGGGGATTGGGTTGTTCGGGCGATGGCTGCCCGATACCTTGGTGATTATGGAGAAGCCAGGGATTACGATCTTTTCTTAACGGGACTCGACGCTCAAAACACCAATGATTTCGTGCTCGCCGAATACGCGATCGCAGCACTTAAATTATTCGCGAAGGGGGAGCAATGAAGATTGGTTTGCTCCCCATCCTATTGCTCTTAGCGGCTCCTCTTGGGGCTGCAGACACAGCGAATGTCCGCGGAGGACTGACCGTCGATCTCGATTTCATGCTCGACCCGATCGTTATTAGGGCTCCGAGAACCAAGACTACGCGTCAGATCGATCCTCGGATTAATGCTGTTTTGACGCGGCTCTTAACCTCCCGCAGTGAAGTCCGGCCCGACGATATCGGGGTTACCAACGACGCCTCACGGGTTTTTGCCGATTTAACGACATTGACGGGACATATGATGCGCCTTCGCTATACGGAACTGGGATTTCTTCTCACCGAGGGACTTGCGGGCGCTAAAGATTTTCGACTGCAGGGTGAGTTGGAAAACGTCGCACGAAGCGCTAAGAATCCGCAAATGCGTGCGGCGGCCACCGTGGCCTTGGGCTATACGAAAGAGGAACGCTTCGTAAACCTCTATATGGAAATGATCCGGGATCAAAATCTCACCGTTCGTCTCGGCGCCTTGGAATCGCTTATCCTTTCCGGGTCCCAGACTTCGTTATTCGTAGTGGGAGAATCCGCACAAAACGACACCGACATGTCGGTCCG
>JBFIEP010000683.1:0-1849 GCA_041603335.1 Elusimicrobiota bacterium
AGCACCGGAAAATTTATCGACACAATCTGGCACGGTGTCTCGTTCGGATTTAAATTCGAACCGGAACAGCTCTCGGTGTCTTTATCCCACAAAGACCGTTAAAGGTCTACTTCTTTTTACCGAGCGGCTTGCCGCCCTGGTCGCGGTTGTGACCGCCGCCCAGAACGGGAGCAGAGGCCTGCGGGGAGGATGACCCGTCAATCACAACCACCTCGGTATCGCCCTCGCGATCGGCATCGAATTGCGCCACACGGTTTCTCTTAACCGCCTTCACCTTCACCCCCTTGGTGTGTTTCGCGGCAATGCGCTCGAGGAACTCCTGCTTAATTGATTTTAACGGGGCTAAGGCGCTTTTGGGAGGAGGGGGATCGGCTTTCTCGAAGGCAAACGCCGCGCGCCGCCCCCGTCCATGGGGAAGATTAACCGCACCGCCCTTCACAGGCCCGCCCTGAATAATCACAGGGGTTGGCCCCGCTTTACGAGCGGCGTGAATACGTGCACGTGAAGATACCGTTTGGACCGGTTTGGAAGACGTCCGATATTTCAAGCGGGCGGCAGCGGCGTTTCCTGCAACGATCGACAAAAGAGCGGCTGCCCATATCCCCTTCATGAGATGAGGGTAAAAAATCAAAAAGAACGCGATGTTACAGGGGGGTAAAGAAAAGGTAAAGCCCTAGCTTTCGGCGGCGGCCTTGAGAAAATATTTCGAGATTTCCCGTGTCACGACGCAGTGCTCACCGTTTTTGATGGCATGAAATTTCCCCCCGACGGACGCCGCGAAGCGCTTCGCGCCCTCGAAAAACCCGTATTCATCCTTATCGCCGCATTCGACAAAGACAGGGGGGAGACCCGATGAATTCGCGGCCAGTGCTAAGGGATCGTTCTCCGGCCATTCCCGTCTCTTGAAGGCCTTTCGGGAGAAACTAAGCATCCAACGGACCTTACCGGGGTCGGCCTCGTTGCGGGCGATAAATTCCTGAATCGCCTCCGCCCCCGCGTAAGGCGATAACGGCGTGATGGCCGGGCAGGAGAATACCACAGTCGACCACAACCGGGGATGATGGAGCAAAAGCTGGGTCGCGTTGAAGCCGCCCATCGACAATCCCCATAACCACCGCTTTTTAGGAATTCCGATTCGCTGCTCGACATAGGGCATCGCAATACCGGTAAACCGGTCCAACTCCGTGCCTTTCTTGAGAATCCAATATTGCCCGAAAGAGATGGAAACAACCGTTGGGACCGGAAAACCGCTCCGACCGAAATCTTTTTCCAATTCCCGGGCAACGCTCCATTTCTCCCAGGAGTGATGGTTTTGCCCTGCGCCGTGCAGGTAATACAGGACGACATCGGACCCCCGCTGGATGCAGTAGTCAAACCCCGGGCCGCGCCCGCAGCGGTTGTTTGAATTCCGCTGGCCTGCGGACCGGCAGCCTAAAAACGTTAGGAGGAGAAGTAGGGGTAAAACCCGCAACTTCATCGATGTGCAATCATCGAGGAAATCGCAGCGTCAATGTCACTCGTGCTTCGCGTTTTCGGCGTTTGCTTTGCGCGTCTTCCACAACCAATTGTCCCAGGCATCGTAGTCCCGACCGGGGAAATCTTCACCGGAGAGAATCGTTAACACGGTGTGGGCCATATCGTGGTTCGCCTCGTTGCGAACCCGAAGAAGCTTGAGGATATCCGTCGCAGCCGTACTGATCAGGAAGGCTTCGTAATCCGGATTATCCGCCAACGACAGCATAAGCGCCAATGCCCGGCCGCGGTCATCGGGGTATGGGGAGTTCAGCAGGCGAACAACCTTATGAATTGGAATAGGAACTTCCTTGTGATAGACGCCAAGATCGCTAAA
>JBFIEP010000684.1:0-1840 GCA_041603335.1 Elusimicrobiota bacterium
AGGGTCACTTATATCTGTTGCTCTTATCGGGTCACCAATACCATAAACAACATTATTGTTAATAATTGCCGCCCGACAATTGTGCGAATAAACCGAATATCTTTTCGGGTCTTCGGGAGTGGAAATATCATAGCCGGTAAGCTTATCGCCGTTCTCTTGATATTCGTCTCCGGTTTGATCACCATCGCCGCCCTGCTCTTGCCCGGCGTACGCCATCGCCCGCTGAATTTCATCAACGCGGCCCGAGTTCCGGTATTCGCCGTATTTATTTTTAAACGCCTCTTCGGCGTTCAAATAAGCCTCAGCCGATTCCGAAACTGCCTCCTCGGATTGGGCGACCTTTTTCTGCTTGTAGGCTAGATGGTCGCCTTCCTTTTTTTCGCAGGCCGCCGTTTCACATTGCGCGAGCTTTTTTTCGACATCCGCTGCATAACCGCTCCATTTATCGAGGTTGCTTGTAGCCTGATCGAGTCCTTTACCTGCCGCATCGACCTGAGCTCCTAAATCGGGGCCGCCGCGGCCGCCGCCATGGCCATGACCGCTGCTCGCACCTGCCGTTTGAAAAAAACCAATAATTCCAATGACCCATAGTGAGCGCAGGATTATTTTCATAAGTGCCTCGCTGCCGCCGTTGAACCCAGGGAATCAAGTCGGGCGCGGAATTCTTTAGCGCTCGGAATCCGGGAATGAGGACTCGGGTCAAGCGCGTCTGCAACTAATTGGTCGACCGATGCGGGAAGGGTTCCGTCATGCTGACTAGGGGGGATGTATTGACGTTCAAGCTTGATCGCCATTCCGCCGCGAGAGTCATAGGGAAGCCGCCCCGTCACAAATTCATAGAGACACACGCCCAAAGAAAAGACATCTGAAATCGCACCCACCGCTCCCTGCTCCGCTTCGGGAGCCATATACACAGGTGTGCCGACGATGGTGCGGGTATGATCCATAACAAGCCCGTTGCCGTCGGCATCCTCTCCCGATTGAGAAACATCCACGGTCGAATCGACCTTCCGCGCAATTCCAAAGTCCATGACCTTTACAAAACCCTGATCGGTCAGCATGATGTTGGCCGGTTTGAGGTCCCGGTGAACAACGCCGGCGCCATGAGCAAATTCGAGCGCATCACAAACAGGACGTAAGATCGATACGGATTCGGATAACGAAAGATTGTGTTTTTCGGCGAGCAAATGCTGAACCGTTTTTCCTTTTGCCATTTCAAAAACCAAATACAATCCGGAGCTTAGATCCAGAATTTCGTAAATACCAATGATATGGGGATGATGCAATGCCGCAACCGTGCGTGCCTCCAACATGTAATACTCACGACCGGCCTCACCCATCGCACTAAGATCTTCCGTCATGCGTTTAATCGCCACAACCCTGCCAAGCGTCAGGTCCTGCGCTTCCCACACCTGTCCCATTCCGCCTTTTCCGATAATGCGCGACAGTTTATACTTACCCGCAAGCGGACCATCGTCATCCTCTTCCAGGGCGGCTTGATCGGCTTGCTTTTTCGCTACCTGGGATTGAGTCCGGGCATCCAACAGCTTTCGGCGGCTCAGCCAAACGACGCCGGCAAAACCAATTGAAACAACCAAGCCAATCAAGACCGCACCTATAATATCCTTCCCCGGTCCCGGACCCGAAGGCCTGCCTTTCCCGGCGGCCGAACGCTTTCGAAAAATCCGTTTACCTGCCAGTGCGCGTTTGTAATGGCCCTGAAAGGCTGAAGAAAGTCCGGCCGCCGCCTTAATATTCTCCATCTTGGCTTTCTTATCGCCAATTTCTTCATACGCGAACGCGCGTACGGCATACGCCATTGCACTGCGCTGATTATGCC
>JBFIEP010000685.1:0-1836 GCA_041603335.1 Elusimicrobiota bacterium
AGGGGCAGGATAAACTCGACAAGGAGATATTCGGCGTGTGCTCGGCCAAAGGCTTGGGGACGCTGCACATCGGTCTAAATCCGTGGGAGACTCCGGACGATATCCCTATACTGCCCAGTCCGCGCTACGACCTCATGGACGCGCACTTTAAGAAAGTCGGCGGGCGAGGCCGGGAAATGATGCGTCTCACCGTCGGCCTCCAGATCAACCTTGACTACAACACCGAGAAACACGCCATGCAGCTCCTCCGTGCCGGGTTCCTATTGGCGCCCCCCCTTAGCGCGCTTTTTTCGAATTCTCCTTTCTCACGCGGCGGAGCTACGGGAAATCTGTCCGAGCGCCACTTTATTTGGAACGAGACTGATCCCGACCGCTCGGGTTTCATAGAAGAATCGGTCCGAGGAACCATGACCCTCAAAGAGTACGCGGCATTCCTCGCCCGCGCGCCGATGATGTATGCGTTTAACCCCGCGGGTGAAGTCATCGATCCAGAAGGACGCACGCTGGAGCAGCTTGACCCCGCCCTTCAGGAACGCAACGCCCTTCCTGCGCTCAAGCAGATGTTCACCGAGACGCGTCTCAAACCCGGAACGGTGGAACTTCGGTTCTTCGACCAGGTGCCGCCGCCCCTATTTAGCGGCGCAACGGCCATCACTGTTGGACTGCTCTACGATGAAGAAAATCTGCGGGAAATTCTTTCCACGCAGACGGTTCACGCAGAGCCGCTTAGGCGTGCCATGGACCTCGGCGCAAAGACCGGGCTCGCCGACGAGGGGATCTACGCCGATGTGCGTAAGCTCTTCGCACTGGCGGAGAAAGGGCTGGTTCGGCGCGGATTTGGCGAAGAGAAGTTTCTGGCGCCCGTGGAACGGCTCATACGGGATCGCAAGACGCCCGCTGAATATTGGGAAGCACCCTCCGCGCGAAACCCCCTGTCTATGCGGGAATCCTTCGCCTGAAGACAGTTGCAAGCCAGCGGGCTTCTTCTTGCGGGTCGCTTTCGTAGTGCGCGAGTGTTTTAGCTGTCAGGTCTTTTGAATTCGGCATGCCGCAAGCGTATGAATTTCAACAATCCGTGTCACTTGATTAGGTCCCGAAAATATCGGAGCATGATGCGATGAACTTTTTATTCCTCATGGATCCGCTTGAAACAGTTGTAAGCGAGAAGGATACCTCCTTTATCTTAATGGAGGCCGCTCACAAGAAAGGCCATAAAATATTTTATCTCCCCAATGGCGCAATGAGCTCCGACCGGAACACTTTCTCTTTTAGGGTTACGCCGGTCGTCCCCCGGCGCGATCAGGATTTCCCTTTCGACGTCGAGCCGGTTCGCGTACTTCCCGACGATGAGGTCGATGCCGTTTTCGTCCGCAGCGATCCGCCCTTCGACGAGCGCTACCTGTTCAATTCCTGGATCCTCGACCGCCTCCCCGCACGTATTCCCGTTATCAACCGGAGCAGTTCTATCCGGGCGGTCAATGAAAAGCTCTGGGTAACTCAGTTTACCGACATCATCCCGCGGACCTTGGTTTCGATGGACAACGAAGAGCTCAAGGCCTTCCTGCGGGAAGAAGGGAAGGTTGTCGTAAAGCCTACCAATGGATTTGGCGGACGCGGGGTCTTTATCCTTTCCGAAGGGGACATCAATACCGGGGTGACGCTCGAAACTCTAACCGAGAAATTCACCAACGAGATTCTGATGCAGACCTATATCCCAGGCGCCGAGAAGGGAGACAAGCGGATATTGCTTCTAAACGGCGAACCGCTAGGGGCGGTGCTGCGCCTCCACGGTCCCAACGACCACCGAAATAATCTTTTTACCGGCGCCACCGCGCA
>JBFIEP010000686.1:0-1834 GCA_041603335.1 Elusimicrobiota bacterium
CGCAGAAGCGGGGGTTGCCAGAAAGGCAATGAGTGCCAATGGGGTAAGCATCTCCGTAGTTTAACAGGTAAAGAGGCCCTCACCAAGGTCGTAAATGTTTCGCCGACCCGTCTTACTTTGGTAAATTGAACCTATGAGCGACACGTCGTATGTAGGGTTTGCACGAAAGTATCGACCACAGCGATTCGATGATGTTGTCGGTCAGGAAGCGGCGGCGACGACCTTGGCCAACGCGATTTCCTCGGGGCAGGTTGGGCATGCCTATTTGTTTTTCGGTCCGCGCGGAGTCGGCAAAACTACCTCTGCCCGGCTTTTGGCAAAGTCGCTTAATTGCAAAACCGGTCCTTTGGTGAAATCGTGCGGCAAATGCCATTCCTGTAAGGAGATTGCAGCGGGGACGGCGATTGATGTTCTTGAGTTGGATGCCGCGTCAAATACCCAGGTCGACAAAATTCGCGAAGTCATTATCGAGACAGTCCAGCTTGCTCCAAGCCGGGATCGATACAAGATTTTTATTATCGATGAAGTTCACATGTTGTCGACGAGTTCGTTTAACGCGCTTTTGAAAACGCTCGAGGAGCCGCCGTCGCATGTGGTGTTTATACTCGCTACAACCGAGCTTCAGAAAATTCCCGCGACAATAGTTTCCCGGTGTCAGCGCTTCCGGTTTCGGCCGATTCCGCGGGACGTTACTACGGAATATCTCCAGAAGATCGCTAAAGCCGAGAAGGTGAAGGCTGAGGTTCCTGCGCTAGCGATGATTGCGAAGGCCGCTGGCGGTGCGATGCGCGATGCCGTCAGTTTGTTGGATCAAGCGAACGCGTTCCTCGGCGGGAAAATTACGGTTGAAGGTGTCGGGGAGTTGATGGGGACGTTGCCCATTGATTTGCAGCGGGGACTCGTCGAGTCTATTTTAGTGCGGGACGCGAAGACTTTGTCGACGTGGATAGAAAAGGCCGCGAGTGAAGGCTTTGACCCGACGCAGTTGTTGCGGGATATGCGTGAACGGTTCCAAGAGCTTCACTTGCATAAGCTTGGAGTCGAGAGCAGTATCGATGAGACGTGGAAAGAGTTGGCGAACCCCCACTCCTCTGAAACGTTTAATTTTCTTTTGGGGCGTGTGAATAAGACCCTCGAGCAAATGAGGGGAACCGATTCTCCGCAAATTGCTTTCGAGTTGGGAATTTATGGGATGCTCGAGTCCTCATATGATTTGCGGGGTTTGGTCGCCCGCCTTGAGACGCTCGAGAGGCGTCTTGCCAGCGGGGCCGAGCCGATTCAGCCTGCTGCCGCACCGGCTGCGAAGCACGTGATAGAAAATAAAGCGGTGGGACTGCCTCCTGCGACCAATGTTTGGCCCGCTGTTCTTAATCGATTGGAAACCGAGAAGCCTGCGCTTGTTGCAGGTCTCGATGGCGTTCGATTGCTGCCTTCCGAGGAAGGACCGTGGCACTTGGTTTTTTCTCAGGCCTTTAATATGGACCGGGCAAGATCGCATCAGGCGTTAATCGAAAAGGTGCTTAGCGATGTTTCGGGAAAAAAGATTTCTTTAAGCTTTGAAGTTGACGCGTCACAGCCTGCGGCCAAGAGGAAGTCTTCCTCTTCTTCTGACGGTTGGTCGGACTCTTCCGATGACGAAGAGAGCGCTGTTGATCCAGGTGTAAAAAAAGTCCTCGGGGTTCTCGGTGGAAACGTCCGTCGGGTTAAAAAGAAGAAATAGCGGTGAAAAGTTTTAATCGCCTTATTCAAGCGTTTCGTCGGTTGCCGGGGATCGGGCCGAAGCAGGCGGAAAGGCTCGCAACCCACATTTTGCGGATGCCCGCAGGGGATGCCG
>JBFIEP010000687.1:0-1830 GCA_041603335.1 Elusimicrobiota bacterium
ACTTCTAGTCGTTGTACTCATCATTGGTATTCTCGCTTCGATCGCTATTCCCCAATATTTTAAGGTTGTAGAACGCGCCCGTCTCTCTGAAGCACAGGCCTTCATTTCGACAACAAAACAATCCCAGGAGCGTTATCTCGCTCGCCAAGGGAACTACGTTAAGTCCAACGCAAACCTCTCGAAACTGGATATTCAGTTTGCCGGGACCAGCCCTACTTACGGGATGAAATACTTCTCATTGAAGATGGGAAACGGCTCGGCGACCGGGTGCCAATCGGGGGATCCATATTACAACGTTGCTCTGACCCGACTTTCAGCTAACGCCGGTGTCGCCCCGCGTTATTCGGCAAACTATGTCGTTCTTTACGAACGCTGCACGGGTGCTTTCACGTATCCCGGATGTACGACTTGCCAAACCGACTTCTCTGACTAATCGTACGGGATATTTAAAAAAACCCCGGTTTCCCGCTGCGGAACCGGGGTTTTTTTTGCCCATTCGCAACAATCAGGTAACATTATTGAAATCGTTCCCTAATTGTTCAAAGTTACAGTGTTAACAGATGATCCGTAAAACCTCGGGCGCGATGCTCCTGACCTTCGCCCTGGGGACGGCGTGCATGTTTGCGCGTCCGTCTCCGGTGGGTGCGGCCGATTCAAGCCTCGATGATGCCGCCTACTTCGATTTAAGCAAGTCCATGCGCCTTGCGATTGATCTCTTTGAGCGGGGGGAAGATCTACAGGCTATGGACCGTTTCATGGAAGTCCTGATGAAGGGACGTCCGGCCGAGAGACCCATGGCCAACGATTACCTTAACCTCATTTCACAGCGTATGGCGATTGGAACCCGGGTGCCGGAGACCGCACCGCGCCGTCCCGGCGTCACGACCATCGAACGTGATGCTGGAAAAGACGCAAAAGACAACAGACGGCGCAACGAAGAACGGCCTTCCCAAACCAGACGGGACCCGGCGCATTTGATCGATAAAGTTCGCAGACCCGCACCCGCTGCAAAACGAAAGCCGAGCAAATCGAAATACGGCGGCCTCTCAAGTGAAGACCGTCGGCTTATGAAAAAAGAAATTGACGGGAAGATTCGCGCACGCTCCCGCAGTCTCCTCGGCGCAATGCGGCGTTGGGAAGCGATTACAATCCGAATGGCAAATTCGCGCCTTCCCCGGGCGATTGGACTGCCCCGCGACCTCGTCTACGAGAAGGGACTTCGTTTCAAGCCGGATGCCGGAAAAATCCTCGATCTCTTATCGGAATTGGTCTTCAGCGTCGGCGCGACCCAGGTCATCATTCTTCCTGAGGGTGCCATCCTCGGCGAAGCCAAAATCATGGACATGAGACGCACTATGGGGATCAGTTCCCATCTCCTCAAAGACGGGATCGCTCCGGCACGTTTGCGCGTCAATCTTTTGAGTACCCAAGTGGACGTCCCCCGGGACCTCACAAACTATAAAGGCATTCTTTTGGTTTTCGTGTACAACCAACCCCTAACATTATCATCGGAAACTGAAATCGGAGCGGAAAACGGCCCCCCGATTTCACTTGGAATTTCACCGGAAGTTATCGACCCCCGAGAGGGGGACGGCGTCATTATTGAATTTTCAGTCATGGATCCGCCGACAGGATTAATGTCATGGCGTTTTCAACTAATGGGACCTGATGAAGAAACAGGTGATTTAATTCCATTGCAGGAAGTGAAGGGTTCGGCTCCGGTTTTTCATCAAATTTATTGGAACGGACGAAGGCGTTACTTCGGAGAAGCTCTACCCCCCGGCCGCTATGAGGCCGTGTTAAGCGCGACTGACATGAGAAATCGTACCC
>JBFIEP010000688.1:0-1830 GCA_041603335.1 Elusimicrobiota bacterium
CAACATCCGTTTCCCGCCCGCCCGATTCCCCCCAACTGGCGATAACGCATCAATCTGGATTCGGCCCTTTTCCAACGATTGAAAGCAGGGATTAACGTCCCCTACAGGTGCCCGGAAGTTTTGGAGCAGCTTATGATTACGTCTTGTCAGGCGACGATATTGGAATCTACGTATAACCAGGCACGCCGATGCGCTATGAGATGGGGCCTTAAGAAAATAGGCAATAGAACTCTCTGCGTTCATCACCGAAAAATGGTGACGGAGGAGCAACGATGATGGTTCACGATAATCGACCGACAGCCGTCGTTTACTGCGAGAAAAACTTCGGAAAAATGGACGGAAAAACAGCGAACGGATTGGTGCGCCATTCCCAAAAGTATCGAATCGTCGGCGTCATCGACAGCACGAAGGCCGGTTTTGACGCGGGCCAAGTACTCAACGGTGAGAAATCCGGAATACCAATTTACGCGAACCTCGGACTGCTGCTCAGCGGACTTGCCCAGGCGCCTCAATGCTTCATCTACGGAATGGCACCCCTCAACGGTTTTTTATCCGAGATCGATAAAAAAATCATGTTTGAAGCCATGGATCAAAAGATGGACATCATGAACGGGCTGCATGAATTCCTGAATGAAGATGAGGCTTTCGCGAAGAAGGCGAAAGAATGCGGCGTTCAAATTTTCGATATTCGAAAACCCAAGCCGAAGAAGGACCTAAAGCTTTTCAGCGGGCGGATTTTCGATGTCGCGTGCCCAAAAATCGCCGTTCTCGGCACCGACAGCGCCGTTGGCAAAAGAACGACGTCAACGATACTGACGCGCGCCCTAAACGATGCCGGCCTAAAAACAGTAATGGTGGCGACCGGCCAAACGGGATTGATTCAAGGCGCGCAGTACGGAGTCGCCCTGGACGCAATCCCCGAACAGTTTATTTCCGGAGAGATGGAGGCCGCAGTCGTAGACGCCTACGATCATGAGAAACCGGACCTTATCATCATCGAAGGACAGGGGTCCCTGAGTCATCCCGCCTATTTGAGCTCCTGCTTCATCATACGCGGAAGCCGTCCCGATGCGATTATTCTCCAGCACGCTCCGGGCAGGGAAATGCTCGGCGACTATCCCAAAATTCCCATGCCGACGATTGAAAGTGAAATCAATTTAGTCGAAACCTTCTCGAATTCCAAGGTCATCGGTATTACAATCAATCATGAAAACATGGCCGATGGAGCGCTCGTTGACGTCATCAAGGATTACGAAAATCGCCTCAACGTCTCTGCGACCGATGTTTTAACCCAAGGGTGTGAAAAGATCGTGAAGAAAATCTTTTTGACGTTCCCGCAATTAGCAGGGAAAGTCAAAGAGAATCTCCATGTCGCTGCCTAGGCTCGAGATCGACCTTGAGAAGATTCGCCTAAATACCAAAGAACTGGTCGCCTTGTCGGCATTGAAGGGCGTCTCGTTAACCGGCGTAACCAAACTCTTCCTTGGGGATCCCGAGACCGCAAAGGCCATGCTTGCCGGCGGGATAGACTCAATCGGGGATTCCCGGATAGAAAACATCGTCAGGATGCGGGAGGCGGGGGTTCACGCAGCCTTTACCCTGCTGCGAACGCCCCCCCTCAGCCGGGTGCACGAAGTTGTCGAACACGCCGATATTAGCTTCAACTCCGAAATCAGTGTTATTGAGGCGCTGTCTCAAGCCGCCCGAGACAAAGGCAAGATCCATAAAATCGTGCTGATGGTGGACCTCGGCGATTTGCGCGAAGGAATTTTGCCGGAGGATTTGGCAAGAACCGTCGCGCAGACAAACATCCTATCGGGGGTTAAGCTC
>JBFIEP010000689.1:0-1827 GCA_041603335.1 Elusimicrobiota bacterium
ATCGTAAAGTTGCCCTCAATCTCACCGGACTCCCGAATAGGACCGCGGATTACGGGGGCAGACTGAACCTGACCATCAAGAACAATCGCCATACGTTTGCCAACGCTTGCCGAGGTTAGGTTGAAGAAAATATTGCCGCCTTCAGGCTTCCAGGTGAATGCGACGACCGGGAGTCCGTTATTTCCGGTATCAACCCGCGCCGTCTCAAGGAGGGAACCGGTAATCGGAACCGTATCACGGAGAATGAAATATCCAGAGCCGCGGGCCCGGAACATCATGGTCCCTTCAGGAAGCATCGCCTTAGCAGCGGTAGACAATGTAACGTTGCCTGTTTGCGAGTCTTTGATGAACGGATTTCCGAATTTCTCGTAAATCTTGCTGGAGGCTGCAGTAGCCTCATCACTATCATCGACCATACGGAATTCCAGCAAGGCCGTAGACCCAATAATGTTCTTAGCCGTGTGGGAATCTTTAATACCGGGAAGCTGGACCACGATCCAGCGCGCCCCTTGCCGGGCAATCAAAGGCTCGGCAACGCCTAGTTGGTCGACACGATTGCGGATGACCTCAATCGCCCTATCCAAAGCGTCCTTAATATCGGCACCCGGCTTCAGAGCTTCAACATCCAGCTCGTAAAGTAAGTGGGAGCCGCCCTTCAGATCGAGCCCCAAATTTAGAAGGTGCTTGGGCCGAAGCATATTCGCTTCCAGCCGATCCCTTTGCGTCGACTCCATCGAGTACCAATCCATCGACGGGTAGAGGAGAAACAGAGCCAGTGCTATTAAGGCAGCTACGCCGGCCCACTTTATTTGCAATTTGCTCATCGTGGTGTATTCCTAGAAGAAGTGTGGGTTAGACTTTTTTTGCGGTCCCATTCGGAGCAACGAGCTCCGTTTTTGGGTTTGCGAGCCGGCGAATCGACGAGCGCGTGATCTTGATCTTAACACTGTCGTTGAGCTTTAAATCAACGTCGCTTCCGTGGAAGCCGGCGATTGTTCCGTAAAAACCGCCTTCGGTAAGAACACGGTCGCCTTTTTTGAGCTCTTCGAGCATCTTGCGCTGCTCTTTCATTTGCTTACCCTGGGGGCGAATAAACAGTACGTAGAAAATTAAGAAAATAGCCAACATCGGCACGAAATTCATCCATCCCGGGGGCTGCTGAGCCGGGGTCGGGGCGCCGGGGGCACCTTGCGTAGCCGTGGTCTGAACGGGTCCGTTTTGAACAGAAGTCATGAAAAACCTCTTTACAACGATTTAGTAGCTAAATATTAGCATATTTCTCTATAAAGGCCTTTCTTTCCTTGAGAAAGGTGCCATCGCGGATTGAATCCCGAATACGCTTCATGATTCCGAAAGTGAAATGCAGGTTATGGATGGTCAAAAGTCTGAAGGCGAGCAATTCTTTAGACCGGAAAAGATGGCTGAGATAGGCCCGGGTATAGCGTTTACAGACGGAGCAATCGCATTCCGGGTCAAGAGGCTCTAAATCCATCCGATAGGGGGTATTTTTAATGTTAATCCGGCCGGTTGCCGTCATGACCTGCCCGTTGCGGGCAATCCGAGTGGGCCACACGCAATCAAGCATATCGATGCCGTACATGACCGCATTCCAGAGGTCTTCGGGAGACCCCATTCCCATTAAATAACGGGGGACATCCTTTGGGAGCACATCCGTTGTTATTTCCAAATTCTCCCAGGTCTGCTCCTTAACTTCCCCAATCGAGAAACCGCCGATGCTGATACCGTCATGAGGCACCGCCATAATATGCTCGGCGGCCCGTTTCCGCAGATTTGGGAACAAGGAACCCTGCATAATGGGGAAAAATA
>JBFIEP010000690.1:0-1818 GCA_041603335.1 Elusimicrobiota bacterium
ATAAACGTTTTTTAACGTTCTGGATGAAAAACACTTTCGTTGATCTGGATATGGTTTTTCTCGATGACGAACGCCGAATTACCGGGATTCATTCCAGGGTCCCGAAATCCCGCAAGGATACTCCTGAATCCGAGATCGCCCGTCGATCGGGCGTTGGGCGTTATGTCCTGGAGTTGCCGGCGGGTTCGGCGCAGGGGTATGGTCTGGCCTCCGGCCAACGGCTTCATTTCACGGTCCCGTGAGCCGAAAACGCGAGTGGAGCTTGCGGGTCGTATTCGCGTCGGGTGCTGCTGTTCTTGCCTATGAAATAGTCGGTGCGCGTCTTCTTTCCCCCGTATTCGGGGCGACACTTCCTGTGTGGAGTTCCATCTTTGCGGTCACGCTCGTTTCCTTGTCCATCGGGTATGCGCTCGGTGGAATTATAGCGGACCGGATTCCCCCCGGACATGTTCTGGGAGCATCGTTAGGGGGTGCGGGAATTTGGATGACGGGTGTCCCGTGGTTTCGCCATATGCTCTTGATGTCGGCGATGGGCTGGGGCGTTTCCTTGGGGGCTCTCGGGGCGGCGGCTCTTTTTCTCGGACCCCCGCTTATTCTGCTTGGGATGACGGGACCCCTCGTTTTACGGATCCGTGCAAAAAATAAATCACACATCGGGCGCGATACCGGCGGGGTCAGTTCCATCTCGACATGGGGAAGCGTTTTGGGTGCGCTCGTTGCCGGGTATTGGCTCATTCCCACATGGGACGGGTTGCTTGTGACAGTCGGTTTGGCGGCGTTTGTTTGCGCGCTCGCCGCGTTTGTTTGGGCTAAGGCCGCAAGACCCGGACTCGCAGCCGTGTTCGGTGTTCTTGCTTTGGCAGGTCCCGCTGCATTTTCCTCCCGGAGTCAACAGAGCTACGGGCGGGTTCTTGAACGCGCGGAATCGTTTTACGGCAGTTTACGCGTGATGGATCATCACAGTTGGGGTAAGCGTATTATGTACATCGATGGGATCGCTAATACCGTCGTGGACATCGAAACCAAGCAGAGTACGTCGGACTATGTCTCAGGAATCGAGTTGGTCGTTTTTAAACGACCCCCTGAGCGTATGGCCAACGCCTTGTTGATCGGACTCGGCGGCGGTTCGATCGTCGGTCGGCTGAAGCGCAACTACAATATCAAGACCGATGCGGTGGAGATTGATGAAACGGTTTCGCGTCTTGCTGCTAAATGGTTCGCGTTTCAACCGTCGGGCGAGATTTTTATCGAGGACGCACGGACCTTGTTGCGCCGCAGTGAGAAGCACTACGACCTCGTCATTGGGGATGCGTTCAGCGGCGACACCCATCCGGCGCATCTCTTTACCGTTGAGGCCTTCCGTGACGTAAAGCAGCGGCTGGTTCCTGAAGGGATTTTTGTAATCAACTTGATCGGCTATGTTTCGGGTCCGCGTGCGGGACTGAAACGGGCCGTTGCGCGAACACTCCTATCGGTGTTTAAGAATGTCTACGCGATCCCTGCGAATCAGCAGGTCGATGCAGAGAAAGCTCCGATGAATATTATTTTTTACGCCTCTGACGGCCCCCTGGAGTTTGTGCGCGACCCTGTTGCGGATTCACGCCAGGATCTTGCGTGGTATTACCACGCGGTCAGTAAAAAACAAATCGACCTCGAAGCGGATCGGGGTGTGATAATTACCGACGCGCGCAATCCCGTGAACAGACTCAACGCCTCGGTCTTTCTGGGAATTCGAAAACGGATTTTCGAAACGCGCGGCAGACTCCTTTTGGATTAGGGACTTAGTCCTTAGTTGTTTAGTTGTTGGCGAATTGCTGA
>JBFIEP010000691.1:0-1817 GCA_041603335.1 Elusimicrobiota bacterium
CCGTAGTGCTTGTAGAAGTTTTAGAGCGACGCCATCGGTTTTAAACCGGGTTGTCTCGTTTCTGTATTCAAATTCGCTGACAGACCGGACGGTCCAGGCGGTTCCCGTGCAGAAAACTTCGTCCGCCTCGGAAAGCAGTTCCTCGATCCGGAGGGGGCGTTCTTCGACCGTTGCGCCGAGCGTTTCCCGGGCAAGATGAATGACGGATTCCCGTGTGATGCCGGGAAGGATTTGATCATTAAGCGGCGGGGTCACGATAACTCCGCTCTTAAGTTTTGCGAAAACATTGGAACCGGTCGTCTCGGTCGCGTAGCGTGCTTCCACGGCGTCGAGAAAAAGAACGTCGTCAAACCCTTCGGCATGGACTTCTTCGCGGCGGTTGAGACTTCCTGCATAGTTTCCCGCGGCCTTGGCCGAACCGGTTCCGCCGGGAGCCACGCGGCCTTGTTCCAGAACCCGCAGTTTAAGCCCCGCGTCCCCCTCATTGAAATAGGACCCAACAGGGGAAGCATAAATAATAACGCGATAGCGGCGTGCGGTTCGCAGGCCGAGTTGGGCTTCATCCGCGAATAGGGTCGGACGTATGTATAAGGTTCCCTTTCCCGCAGGGGGGATGAAGCGTTCATTGCGCCGAACAATTTCGCATACCGCTTCAATAAAGCGGTCCTCGGGAAATACCGGCATCCGCAAAAGCGCCGCTGAATTTCCGAAGCGCCAGGCATTGCGGTTTACCCGAAAGAGCAGGATCCGTCCATCGGGGCTTCGCTCCGCCTTGAGTCCCTCAAACACGGCAAGGCCGTAGGACAAAACGGTCGCGGCGGGGGAAATGAGGACCTCTTCAAAAGGTTTAAACGTCCCTTCCCCCCAAATCGGGTCTCCATCGAGATTTCCGAAGCACTCGAATATGGCATCCGTTTTCGAAAAAGAGAAGGAAAGATTGTCCCAATCGGGGAGAGGCGGCAAATCGGATCTCATAGGCCCCTATTCTATGCTTTCCAGAGGGGGATATCCCACCCCTTGAAATCTTGAAATTTAGGAACTACTCTCCTTTATGTGATAGCTCCAGCACTCACTTTATGTCTTTTTCTCGCGGCGGGTCCCGCTGCGGCCGGGCAAAAACGTTTTCTGACACCCGAGCAGGAGAAGTATATTTTCGACGGTGTCGACTTGATGTTCCAGATGAAATTCGAGGAGTCCCGGAAGCAATTTGAAACCTTGGAGAAGTTGGTTCCCGGGCATCCGCACCCTTTTTTCGGATACGCCTCGATTGCTTGGATTCGTTATATCTACGAGAGTGAGCAGAGCGACCCGGACCTGCTTAAGCCGTTTAATCAGGCAATCGAAACGGGCATTGAGAAGGCGAATGCCTGGGTGAAGCTGCATCCGGATGATGCCGAGGGATGGATGACGCGCGGCGCGCTCAACGGATTGTACGCACGTCTACTCATGACGCGGCATCGTTATATTAAGGGCTACTTCACTGCAAGGACATCGATGAAGTCGGTCCATAAAGCACTCGCGCTGGACCCGGATCTCGTGGACGCCAAATTGGGAATCGGTATGTACGATTACTATACCGATGTGTATCCGCATTTCGTCGGTGCCTTGGCTAAAATAATTTTAGGAGGGAATCGCCTCCGGGGTCTTGCTGTTATCGAGGAGGTTGCCGAACACGGACGATTTTCGAAAATTACCGCGCAGATGGTCCTTGTAGAGATTTACAACCACGATCCTTTCGAGTCGAAGGACCCCCGGAAGGCTGTGGCAATTATGAAGGAGGTCCGTGAGGCTTATCCGAATAGTCCGATGCTCCATTC
>JBFIEP010000692.1:0-1812 GCA_041603335.1 Elusimicrobiota bacterium
CGCAACGGCAGCGGCTACCGGGTCGCCTCGGGAACCTACGTGGTGCTCTTTAAGAGCAACGGAGCACATGCAACACGCCGCGTGGTGGTAATCCGATGAGGATTATGCGCCTCTTCATCGCACTCCTCCTCGCGGCAGCGCCTGCCAACGCCCTGACCAATAACCGGGGCGGTGCCGCGCTGGAATTTCTCCGCGTCGGGGCCAGCGGAAGGGCTCTTGGAATGGGCGACGCCTTCGCTCCGGTCGCCGAGGGTGCGGATGCAATGTACTGGAATCCCGCCGGAATGGTGCAAAGCCGCCGTCCGGAAGCGTCCTACTCGCACGTCGAGATGCTTGAATTCTTCCACCACGAGCATGCGGCTTACGTCCATCCCATAGGAAATAGCCGGAACGCGGTGGGCTTCTCGGCGACCTTCTTCTATCAAGACAGCATCAACCGGGTTTCCAATGCGAACCAACCGCTTGGATCTTTCAAGCCGCACAGCGAGGCGTTCGCCTTCGGATTCGCCCACGCATTCGGCGGCGGCGACACACTCGCCGATAGCGGCAGTCTCTATGATTTTGAAGATCGACCGATTTACGAAGTCAACCGGCGCGGGGATAAAGGACGGCACTTCCGGGCCGGAAACGTCATGTTCGGGGCGGCAGGGAAGTACGTTTCGGAAACGCTCAATACAAGGAAGGCCACCGCGCTCGTATTCGATATGGGCCTCCTCCTGCGTCCCGAATCAATCCCTGAATTTTCCCTATCCGGAACCGTCCGGAATTTCGGTTCGCGTCCCAAGTTCATTAATGAACGTCAGGACCTTCCCACTGAATTTTCTGCCGGGACCGCTTACAGCGCCTCCAGTGAACATAAACGCATTCTCATCGCTCTCGAAACCGTGGTTCCTGTCTATGGAATCCCCTACGGGAAATTAGGGCTTGAATATTCGGTTTCTATTAGAAAGACAGGCTTCATGTCTTTCCGTACCGGCTATAAATCTATTTCAGCCGCCGACCTCGGTTTCATTAGCGGTATAACCGGCGGCATCGGGTTTGGATTTGGACGTTTTAATTTCGATTTCGGGTTTCAGCCCTTGGGCGATCTCGGGGAGGTCTATCGCGGCAGCGCCGGCTATAGGTTCTAATTCATGACATCACGCTTTGCTCCTATTCGTTTTATTCTCGCACTCCTGCTCCTCGGCGCCGGATTCGCTGCGCATGCCAATGCCGTCGAAAAACTCGACGGCCGCTTACGTTTGCTCCAACGTCAGGCGGCTTCGGGAGGCGGATACCGGCCGGCTGACGTCGATAATACGGGACCGACTCCCCTTGTTCCGATTTTCATCCAAATCAGCCCCGGAGCAAGCCGGGCAAGTCTGGCATCCCGGTATCCGGAAATAAGGTTCTCGGGAGAACACGGCAGAATTCTAACAGGACGCTCCCCCATCTCTTCGCTGGGGACACTCGCAGCAGACCCCGACGTCATCCGCGCGGAAGCCGGAACCCGCCAGCGGCCTTTACTCAACGTCGTCAAATCTTCGATTACAACCGCCGGAGTTTACCTGGGAGTTGTTGATGCGGGCTTTCCCTCATTCGGAGCGCGTGACGGCAGTAATGTCATATTGGGAGTCGTCGACAGCGGAGTGGATTTTACGCATGAGGACTTTATCACTCCCGGCGGAACAAGCCGTATCCTCTTCATCTGGGACCAAAATGACGAAGCGGGTTCTCCCGGGACATTCCACCCCGACGGGTTTTCGATCGGAACAGAGTGGACCCAAGCCCAAATCAACGATGAAATCGACGGTATTCCCGCCGGCGTGCTGC
>JBFIEP010000693.1:0-1805 GCA_041603335.1 Elusimicrobiota bacterium
GACCTTAAAACGCCGGTATAAAACCTTTCGACCCCAAGCCTGGAGAGTCTCATAGCTGCTGTCTTCCAGCTCTTTGTCTTTGACCGATACCGCCTGTGCGTCTTTAAAAACAGCGTCGGCCATCGCACCCATGGACTTTAGCGAGGCAGAGACACGCGTCCGGTTCTCCTCCGAAAGGTCGCCCGATTTTAAGGCCTGTTCGTATTCGAGCGTGGCCAGATGACGGTACACCAATTCCAATGCGTCTTTGCGTTTCAGGACCGTCTCCTTCCATTGACCGGTCTTTTCGTTATTCTGAGTAAGAATCTTGATGTCGCCGTCCGAGGAACGTATCTTCGCGGCGATTTCTCTGAGCGTATCGGTGTTCTCGGCTGCGGCGGCGGGAAGCAGAGACATGGATATGATTAGCGTTGCGAGAAAGGATTTCATCGGTCCTCCGAGAATGTGAAGGATTCAGGATATCAAAAAAACGCCGCCCCATAAGGGTGCGGCGTTTTCATCGAAATCTTCTTCGATCAGTATGCAAGAACCGTCTTTGCGCGCCGGTTCATGTTCCAGCACTCACGGGCGTAGTCGGTGCATAACGGCTTCTCTTCGCCATAGGCGGTGGTCTTAAGACGATCCTGCTTGATGCCGAGGCGTTGGTAATAGTCCCGTACCGCGACGGCACGGCGTTCGGAGAGAGCGAGATTATACTCGGCGGTCCCGAGCTCGTCGGCGTGACCTTGAACCGTGACGGTTCCGTCCAACGTTTCAATGAGGTTGGCGTTCTTTTTTAGAGTGCTGCGGGCATCCTTGGTTAGGGTGTAGCTGTCGAGGTCAAAGGTAATCGATTGGAGGCGGTTTGCGGCGGATTCGGCGGTCGAAAGGCCGTCGGAACCAAGGGCGTCGCGCATACCGCGGGCATCAGCGGTCGTTACTTCGGCGTTCCATGCGGCCTTCTTGGAAGTCGTGGTCGTCTTGCAGCCAACAGTGACAAGCATTGCGATCGCGACGATAAAATAATGTTTAGGCATCAAATACCCTCCAGGTAGATTCCTACGGTACAGAATAGCATAGAATGGATTGGTTCCAAACTTAAATCTTGTAGACTGTGCCCCATGTTCGGTCTTCTCTTAGGATTGTTAAGTTTCTCTTCGACCTTTGCGTTTGAAAGCCCTGCCGATGCCCTGCGTTATGAAGAGGCCCGCTTAACCAAGAAAACTCCCTACGCACGCCTTATAAAGGACGGCCGGTCGTATCGTCTCCTCGGTATCGCGAAGGTGGAGATGCCGCTGGAAAAAGCCTTGCCGGCGATCCGCGATATCGCCTCATACCCGGATTGGACGTGGGAGAGAATTAATAAGAGGCGTGGGGGGAAATCGGGAAGGTATCTCGTGCATTTGGAACCCCTTAAGGTGGAGCTCGAAAAGAACCTCATCCATGTCCGGTATCACCTCAACCGGTTCTTTAAAGGAAAGAGGCACTTCGGGATGCGATACATCGCAGCGCTGACCGGTGAAGAAGAGGTTTCGACGCTCGCGATGACGATCCGCAAGCCCACGAAGCTCGTTAAGGAATTATCGGGGGAGATCCGTTTTTATCCCATCGAAGGCGAGGATGCGTTCTACATTCACTTCGTTGGAAGAACGAAGGTACATTGGGCGATTTATTATTTGATCCCGCTGCGTTTTGTCCGTGTCGATGCCGAGGAGCGTGTATTGACGGTACTTGAGAACGCCGTCCGCCGGGTCAATCGTTAGTCACGGGTGCAGGAACGTTTCCCGGATAATTGATCGTCGTTTTCTGCTTCATCCCGCACATCC
>JBFIEP010000694.1:0-1803 GCA_041603335.1 Elusimicrobiota bacterium
AAACGGATGTTGCCCTATTATACGTTTAATAGGGGGCCGAGCGGCTTGAATTCCCTGGTTTCAATGATTTGCTCTTCTTTAAACACGCCTTTTTCCCAGTACACGCGATAGGCGTTGCGGCCCTTAACCGAGGACAGAATGCGATAGTTGTCATCGATTATCTGGATCGCGCAGCATTCGTCCAAACCGATCGAGACCCGCTTCACTTGCTTTGTCATTTTCTTGAGAGAGGGCCTTCGATGCCGTTCAGCGTCGTAGTGGGGACAGATCATCGTGTCGATAAACCCCAAGCCTCTGACCCGAATCAATTTTGTGGGATCACTTTTGGATTTTTTGGAATCACTGTTTCCCGATTCAAACCAGGCGATAGAACCCGCGCTTGAACCGCAAAGCACGACGTTTCGCTTCATGGCGATGCGCAAGGCTTTGTCGACACCGTAGCGCCGCCATGTCTTCATCATCTTTAGCGTATTTCCTTCGCCTACATAGATGATGTCCGCCGTCAGAATCCGTTCTTTGATAGCGGTGTATTCCGGGTCCGCGTTGACAAGGAGAAGGATGTCGACCTTGCATCCGAGCCGCTTACTGAACTGTTTATAGATGGCCGCGCAGTATTGGTCGTCCCCGGAGCTTGCCGTCGGTAGGAATAGGAATCGCGGTTCTTTCTTGCCGGATAACTTAACGATTTCGCGGTCTATCGCCGTGGTGCGCACAAAGGGTTCGCGCCGTCCGGTTTCACCGCCGCCAATGGCAACAATTCTCATAGCAAGCGGGTTCAGTTAACCATAAATAAACTTGGTGTGTATTTTCGGCGCCATTAATAAGCAAATTGAGTATCCAACTAAGCAGTCAGTAGGGTAAGATGAAGCATACAAGGACTTCAATGGAAAAAACTGAACTCGTCGTTAAAATTCGCCTGTCGGATCTTCAAGATCAAATTCGACTTCTTGATCGCATGATCAAAACCGCGACAGAACCAGATCTTGAAATCTGGCAAAATCTCGCGCAGATGCAATCCGATGTTTACTCGAAATTGCACCATAATAAAGAGATTTCAATTCTTCGTGTGAAGAATACGTCCGGAAGAAAGGGCTGACGCGTCATCCTTAGCTTCAGACGGGAATAGACTGTAGCGATTTTTATTTATTTTTATTGGTCTTTTTCGAAGGTAAATAGTTGGTAACGGGTCTGGCGAGTTCCCTGCTTGGCGTCTATTCTAAGGAAGGAGCGGGGGGGCAGGTCTATGCCGGGTCCAAAGAAGAAGGGCAGCCTTATTCAACGGATCGTAGAGGATCCGAAACTCATGTTCGCGTCGCTTGCGTCTATGGGTCTTGCGGTAGTCGTTATATGGGGACTTGGAACAGCCGCCCCTTCCTTCAACGATAAAGTAGCGCGGACCGACAGCGGGGACTCAAAGTGGACGAAAACCGCCGGTGCCGATTTAAGTGTAAAGAAGCCGCGTTCGCGGCGGCTCAGTTCCCGTGAAATAGAATCCCGGCAAAACAGTTTGGATTTAACGAGTTCCAAGGGCGGTCAGCCGGAATTTGCCGGCGCCGAGGGCAGTGCCAGTGTTGCTGATCCTGATTCGGTTAAAGAAAAAGGCCGGCAGTTCTCGGCTGGAAGAAAGACGGATGCCCCTTCCAACTTGCCGAGGCACAAGAATCCGGATGTAAGTGATGACGCCGTTCCCGATTCCACGGCGTTTGTTCAGGACCGGGTGCAGGCCGCAGGCGGCGCGCTCAATGGCTTCAGTCCTTCCTCATCGAATAAGGGATTTTCTTCCGGAGGCGCGGTTTCCGGCGG
>JBFIEP010000695.1:0-1801 GCA_041603335.1 Elusimicrobiota bacterium
GCCGCGCCGGCGGTTTCTCCGACCCAGCGGACTCGGGACTCTCGGCATTTCGCTGCAATACCTCAACGCCGGCCGCATCGAAGAGCGCATCAACACGGGAGCGAAAACAGGAGGGGAATTTTCACCGCGTGATCTCGCTATAACAACCGCGTGGGGGGGCTCACTGACCGACAACCTCGATATCGGCCTCGCGCTGAAATACATCGATTCCCGAATCCAGACCGCCGCGCGCACCGGGGCCTTGGATGGGGGCATGCGGTACCGCTCACACCTCTACGATTGGCCCTGGACGGTGAGTGCCAGCGCCCACAACTTAGGGGGGACCCTGAGCTTTGACTCGCAGCGGGATCCGCTTCCGATTACTTTCCGGTTTGGAAACAGTCTCCGTCCCGCCGAATTCCTGATCCTGGGCGCCGACCTGGTCTTTGCGCGGGACAATCGTCCCTATATCGCGTTCGGCACCGAGGGACTCTTTGCGGTCGAAGAGCGGCTCGTCATTGCCCTCCGCGGCGGCTACAACGGAAGAACTTCATCGGCCGACCTGGACGGCCTCGCCGGGGTATCGTTCGGGATGGGTTTGATCCTCAACACACTCGGTGTCGACTACGCCTGGGCACCCTTCGGCGGACTCGGCACAACACACCGCTTGTCCCTCACCTGGTCCTTCGGAAAAACCGTCCGAAGATGATATATTGGGGCTAAGTTCCCACTTACGGAGATAACTATGCCTAAAGCAATTATGGAAACGTCGAAGGGTACGATGACCATCGAACTCTTTGAAAAGGATGCCCCTAACACTGTTAAGAATTTCACGGACCTTATCAATAAAGGTTTTTACAACGGTCTTTCGTTTCACCGCGTGATTCCGGACTTCATGATCCAAGGCGGATGCCCAGAAGGCACCGGCACCGGCGGCCCCGGCTACAAGATCAAGTGCGAACTCAACGACAACAAGCACCTGCCCGGAACCCTTTCGATGGCGCATGCGGGACGCGACACGGGCGGATCCCAATTCTTCATTTGCCACGTTGCCTGCGGGCATTTGGATGGGGAACATACGGTGTTTGGTAAAACCGAAGACATGGATGTGGTCAACTCAATCGAGAAAGGCGATACGATCAATAAAGTTACAGTCGAAGACTAATAAATCGTTTAAATTAAAAGACTATTTATAGACTCAAAATGAAACCTGATCTTTATGGTCAGGTTTCATTTTTGCTATTATCAAGTCATGCCGACAAAAGAAGAAGTTTTAAAAGCACTTTCCACCTGCATCGAGCCCGAACTCGGTAAGGATATCGTCTCTCTCGAGATGGTCCAAAACCTGAAAATTGAGGAGGGGAAGGTCACGTTCGATTACAAACTGACAACACCCGCCTGCCCCCTTAAGGATAGGATGGAAAAAGAGGCCCGCGAGGCCCTGGACAAGGTCGACGGCATCAGCTCCGTTGAAATTAAGATGTTTGCGGATGTTCAGAAGGATGTACGTCTCGGCCAAACACTGCCGCCGGGCATCAAGAACCTCGTCGCGGTCGGCAGCGGCAAGGGCGGCGTCGGAAAATCGAGCATGGCCGCGAATCTCGCGGTAGCCTTAGTAAAGGAAGGCGCCAAGGTCGGCCTCATGGACGCGGATGTTTACGGGCCGAATCAACCTCAAATGTTCGGCATAAAAGGGTATACGCCAGAGGTCGATTCGAACAACAAGATCATGCCCCCGGAAAACCACGGGGTCAAAGTTTTTTCGATGGGCTTTCTAATGAAACCCGACCAACCCGCTATTTGGCGCGGACCCATGCTCCAC
>JBFIEP010000696.1:0-1800 GCA_041603335.1 Elusimicrobiota bacterium
CCGTCAGTGGAGACACCACCACGCTCGAGGATTTTTCCGCCATCGCCAAGCTCCAGGAAGAAGACTAAAGAGGTGCCTGGCACCAACGGGCAAAACCCGTTAGAATGAAAGAGAAGTGAGACTGGCGTTCCCCATCCTTTTAATTGGACTTCTCGTCGCGGCGCCTCAAGCGTTCGCCGCTTCTGCGCGTCCCGCTAAAAAGGCCGCAAAAGACACCGCCGGTATTTCATTGAAGCGGGTTTGGACGCTTGCGCGCCGGAAATATCGTGATGCTGTCTTCATATCTGTTTCAGGAAAGACGGGCCCCCAAGGGGTCGTGCGATGCCGCAAAAATTCTCCATTTCAGAACGGATGGCGTTACACGTTTTATTCCCCGAAGAAGGAAAAGTTCGTGATGATGGCCGAGTGTCAGGGCGAGGTCGCCGGGCCGTTGGTCCAGATGCGATCACGATCCGATAGTTGGAAATATCCGATCAAGGGAAGTTTTATCGATTCCGACCGTGCTCTAATTGCATTGGCGAAGAAAGGGTTCAAGCTCGACCCCAAGGAGCACGGCGGGGTGGGTAAACGGCCGTATACCCTTCAGCTTTATCGATACGCCAACGAGCGTTTTAAAACCGCTCCGGTTGTGTGGCAAATAAAGATCGGGAAGAAGAGCTTGCTCGTGGATGCTGTGAAAAATGAAGTATTTGATGCGAGCCGTTACGGGGAAGGAACGTATGCCGTAATGAACGCGACAGAACCTTTGATCGCTGATGTTTTCAATCAACGCCCCAAGCGTGCGGGAGTCTATACCGCTCTGACGGACCGTTCCAGAATATTGGAATACGCCAAAGAGAATTTTCCGCAAGCGAGTTTGATGGCGATTGAAGGATTTACCGACGCATGGGGCGGTTCCCCGTGTACCGGACCGGGAGATGGGTGGGCGTATTATTTCTATGTGCCCAAGATGCGCAATTATGAAGCCTTGTATGCCTGCAACGGGTATGTCGGACCTGGTCCCACCCGGTATATTCCCGTTGACATGAATGTTCACGAACCCTTGCGCGGCAACTATATCGATTCCGACCGTGCCGTTGATTCTTTGCTTGTTGCCCAAGGTGATCTTTTTAACGAAGGCATGGGGCGAAATTTCTCCCGGACGGGAACGCTGCTCCTGCGCCGTCATCGAAGTTCTCCGTTCACTGCGGCAGGACTTTGGAAAGTACGGTTGTTGTGGGAAATAACGATGGGGCGAAGGCGATTTCGCATGGACGCTGAAAATGGCCGCCTGCTCGATAGCAAGGAATAGGGTTAGATGTCTTTAATGCTATTTGGGCGAACTCAGGCGATTCCCATTTTGCTTTGGCTATGCCTCCCCCTTTTATTTGCGGCATCTTCGGTTTTTCTGCTTTATGTCCTGAATGAAGATTTTTCATTCGGGAGGATCTTCGGGAAGCCCCATGAACGTTTTTGGGCATTGGTGTCGCTCGCTGCGGTAGGTTTTTTCTTATGGCTGGCGTTCGACCCCTTTCTTCCGCGCACGATTTTTGCAGTAACGTATTGGCCAATCCGGAAGTATCAGGTTGATTTGTTTTGGCAGGCGTTGGTGCTTATGCCGGTGGGTGCCGCCGCGTTTTTTACCGCCTCTGATGAAGGTCTTGCGGGAGGGTTTTGGGATTGGAAGCCGATCCTCGGGCCGGGCGCCAGGCGGCCCTTGGTCTTTGGGGCGTTGGTCGCGACGCTGGGATCGCTCGGAATTGTGATGTTCTCCGAGTACATGGACCAAACCTTGCTGTCTCCGGAACAAGCGGAAGCTCA
>JBFIEP010000697.1:0-1794 GCA_041603335.1 Elusimicrobiota bacterium
AACCGGCCGCGTTGTCGGCGGCTTGGGACGGCGCGGTGTCGGACGACTGACCGGGGGTTTGGGCTGGCGCGGAACAGGCCGCGTTGCCGGCGGCTTGGGCCGGCGCGGTGTCGGACGACTGACCGGGGGGGTCGGCTTACGCGGAACCGGCCGCGTTGCCGGCGGCTTCGGACGGCGCGGTGCAGGACGGGCAGTAGGGGGATTGGGGCGGCGGGTACGGTTTGCCGGTGGTTTCTGGCCTTGGCGCGGGATCGCGCCACGATTACGGCCATTATTACCACCACGGCCTTGCAGTGAAATCTGGGCTGCAGCCTGCATTGGAAATGCCAACGCGAGCGCAAGTACGATTCGCAATAATTGCATATCCCACCTCCGGGAAAACGACAAACGTTATTGTATTCCCGGAGGGCCCAAATGAATATGGGGCAGGAAGACCTCTCAGATAGAGGCCGGAGGGCCTAGATTGTTAAAGTCCCACGACGGGCTGCGAACCCGTAATAATTCAAGCTTGGGGCATTTAGGCCTAAATATTAGGCCTTTTAGTATAATCGAGGCACCGATGAATACCGTCGAGCAGGCAAAGGCGTTCTCAAAACATTTAAGGGAGGTCGGAAGCTACAAAACCGACCCCGACCATCCGGTTTCCCTATTGGGGAGATTCGACCTCTGGTATTACATGCGGATGATGAAGTTTCTCTGGGACGGGAGCCGCTATGTTGTCGCAGAAGAATATACTCTCGACCGTCAAATAGCCCATTCCATGACGTTTATATCTATCGTTGAGGATTGCGGAGGCAAATTCGATATCTCGGGATTTAAGAATGCCGGAAACCTCGGACGTCCCTGCGTTTTTATCGGAAACCACATGAGTTCGGTTGAGGGATTTGTAACCCCATCCCTTCTCCTTCCCTTTGGGGGGCTCGCCGCAGTCGCGAAGGAAAGTCTCACCCATTACCCACTCCTTGGAGACATCACCCGCGCAGTCAAACCGATCCTGGTTAAACGCGTCAATCCGCGGGAGGATTTAAAAGCGGTGATGGATCAAGGCCAAGCCCTTCTCCAAGAGGGGAGATCCGTTATTATTTTTCCCCAGGCAACCCGAAGCGCAAAATTTGACAGAAACGCGTTCAACTCTCTCGGTGTAAAACTCGCCAAAAAAGCGGATGCACCCATTATTCCATACGCACTCAAAACCGACTTCCAACAAAACGGAAAGGTGCTTAAGGATTTCGGTCCGCTCGATCGGTCCAAAACACTACACTTTAGACTCGGCGCTCCGCTGACAGTGGAAGGAAACGGCAAGGCGACCAACGAAAAGATCATGGACTTCATAGAAGCCTCGCTTGAAGAATGGTCACATTAAAGGAGACATCAAATGGCTGAAATCACGTTAAAAGGAAATCCCATCAACACCTCCGGCACCCTACCGGCAGTAGGTTCCCAAGCGCCTGAAGCAACCTTGCTAAAACTCGACCTAAGCGAAGCGAAGGTTAGCGATTGGTCGGGAACGAAGGTTCTCAATATTTTCCCGAGCATCGATACTCCCACCTGCGCCACGAGCGTTCGTGAGTTCAATAAACGGGCGGCATCCATTGAGGGCGTCACTGTTATTAACGTTTCCAAGGATCTTCCGTTCGCATTCAAACGCTTCTGCGCGGCCGAAGGGATCGACAAGGTTGAATCGGCGTCCGTATTCAACTCGGACTTTGCAAAAGCCTTCGGTCTTGAGATCGTTGACGGTCCCCTGAAGGGACTTTGCTCCCGCGCGATCGTGGTTGTCTACGGCCAAAACAA
>JBFIEP010000698.1:0-1790 GCA_041603335.1 Elusimicrobiota bacterium
GCAACTGATTTAGGGAATGGAAAAAGACGCGTGACCGCCAAGGGTCGGGCGCAAGGATGGATTTTCTTCGATGGAACTGACCGCAGAAGCTATCATTAAGAACTACGGACATCGCCAGGTGGTTAAAGGCGTGTCGCTCCGGGTGCACGCGGGTGAAATCGTGGGTCTTCTAGGGCCGAATGGTGCCGGGAAAACGACCACTTTTTACAGCCTCGTCGGATTCGTTAGCCCGGACGGCGGCGCGATAAAAATCGATGGAGATGATGTTACTCTTGAACCCATGTACCAACGTGCCCGCCGAGGTCTCGGGTACCTCGCGCAAGAACCGACGGTCTTTCAAGGGCTGACGGTCGAAGAAAACCTGCGGGCTATCCTTGAACGGACAATGCCGGACGAGGAAGAACAGCGCCAAAAAACTAAAGAACTGCTTGAGGAATTCGGGCTTTGGAAATTAGAGGGGCAAAAGGCCTGGACCCTTTCGGGCGGGGAAAAGCGGCGATTGGAAGTCGCACGGGCGATGATTCAAAATCCTAAAATTATCCTTCTCGATGAACCTTTTGTCGGCATTGACCCTATTACCGTCGGGGAATTGAAGGAAACTATTTTCAAGCTGAAGGAACAGGGAATCGGCGTTCTAATTACGGACCACAACGTACGGGAAACCTTGCCGATCATTGATCGTGCCTACCTGATCTTTGACGGGAAAATCCTGCTCGATGGAAGTTCGCAGGATCTTGTTGATAGTCCCAAGGCCCGGGAAATCTATCTCGGCGAAGACTTCAAGATTTAATCGAACGCTACATCGACGCTGTTCGCCAATCCCGCGCATCGGTTCTCTCATCGGAAATGACTCTGACTTCATTGCGCCCCACGATACGTCCATCCTGGGTTTCGATGTCAATGCGCCAATCTCCCGGGCCGAACCGCTCTTTATAAGCAAAGCCGCGATAGCCTGCATCTCTTCCGCCTTTGATCGGCAGAGGAATCCTGTCCCGTGAAACCCAATTTCCCTCCGCATCTTTCGTTTGCCAGTTCAGAAGAATATCATGGGAAAACTTCGCCGGTGCGAAAATCCGGACAAAGCAGTAGAGTCTATCCCCCTTTCGGAAGTAATAAGGCTTATCTTCCCGGCGAAAGACATCCCAGCGGGAACGACGTTCGTATTTAAGGGAATAATTCCCTTCGATGCGCTCAACCCCGTGATAAATCCCTGCGTATTGCAAAGCGAGCGGAACCGGGGGTATCCAGCGCAGCATATAGAGGGTGGAAACAAAAATAAGAGCCAGAATCCCCAGCCACCCCGATGCGAGTGCCCGCTTCCAGTGCAGTTCCGGAACTCCGGGCCGCGTCAGGACTAAAACGAGGAGGGTAAAAACGAGGGCGGATCCGCTCATCGCGATCGCGAAAACACCGTCGCCGATTCCTCCCACCATGACCGGGACAAAATAAATTGAGAAAGACGCCAGGCAAAACGCAAAAACTCCCGTTCGAACCGGATGCCCCCAATCGCGTTCTTCGGATAATTCATTGGAAAAGAGAATCGCTCCGATTACTGCAAAAAAGAGGAAGCTGCGCGCCCCCACCCCGCTGCGGGTATAAAAGATAACGTACGCGCTGAGGAGACCTCCAAAGAGAAAATGAAGAAGGTCCCTCTCGTAGGGCCATATTCGCTCAAGGGTCCCGGTCGGCTTCCACTCCCCGCGCTCATATCGAGCCTGAAACCACAACAAGGCCGCCGTCAGAGAAAGATAGAGGGCTTGAAGTCCGAGGTCCAGCCAGGCATCGACCGC
>JBFIEP010000699.1:0-1786 GCA_041603335.1 Elusimicrobiota bacterium
GCCGATTTTCGTTTCACCCGTCGGATAGACGAAATTTAGGCGAGTCCCCTGATATTACGAGGGAAAGTTCCCTTCTATTTCAGGGAGCGGATTGCCGGGAAGCCAGCGTTTGCTCCTGCTGTATTCGCGAATGCACTCATCAACAAATAGCGCTATCCCGGCATCGATAATTCGTGAACGCGTGAAGAAGTCGTGTTGGAGGCGCGCGCATTCCAGCGGCGTCCCCAAATCTCTTTCGGTGGGGCCGGTTTCAACCCGGCAGTGTGAGACTCCAAAACTCCGGGACCAGGAGAAGAGTCTCGGGTCATCTAGACGGTCATAGACGATTTGGAATCCGCAGGGTTCTCCTAGGTCATCGAACCATACGGTCAGTTCCATCTCTTCATCAAGTACCCAGCGGCGATCTGCCGGAACGGGGGGATGTTTAAAGGAGCGGCGCGGACTGCTGTTGTTGAAGTAGCTCGGTTGATTCATGAGATCATGGTAACAGGCGATACTCGCGAAATCTACGCGACAGATGTCCCGGGACTAGAGTCACAATGCGGCGAAATATCGAGGAAACATGGGTGGAGATATTTTTGATCTCAAAAAGGACCCAGAATGATTGGGGGCCCAGGCCTGGCACCAGAGGTTAGGAATGTCGTTATTTTATAAGTGTTTTTTGATAGAGTGAATTTGGTTGGAAAAAACTTTTCCTGGAGGTGGGAGATGCGCGCAGTTCTTTCTTTAGTTTTATTGGGCCTCGGGTCCTATAGTTTTGCGGCTCAGGCCGCGCCGTCGTTTAATGTCGGGTCCATCCTTAATACGGCTCGTGAGCGAGCCGCTCAAAATCTATTGCCGCCGGTTAAGGGTGCCGATCAGGACGTGTTCGATCATGTCTTTAGGTCCTATCCCAAGGATCGCGGTACCTGCGAAGCCTCTGCAAAGAAGATTGCGGCTGATTTTGCCGCCGCGACAGGCATCGAAACGTTGGGTGCCGTTTGTATGGACGAAACCGATCAAGGTTTTGATATTGCCGTTCAGTATCGGGCCGCTTCAAAGATCAAGGCTGTTTCTACGGCGCAAAATCGCGGGATCCATCCTGCGTCGGGTTGGGAATCCAAGCAGGAATGTGAAGATGCCTTGGAGGCGGAGAGTGCCCGTTTTACAAAGAACACGGGCCTTAAGCCTGCCGCTGCGTATTGCCATCAGGAACGGTTTCCGCGGCGAGATGAATGGACTATGCGGATCGAAAGCCTTGGAGACGCCCGGCTTTCGCCGCAGTTGACCGGGGCGTATGTCTTCGGTAAGGTCCTCGGTCACTCACGTTCCTCGTTTCTTGACGCGATCAAGGCCGGCATGGTTAAGCAAGGGTTCGATGTTTCTTTCGTGCGCTACCGGGCTTCGATGGCCTACGGAGAGATCGGTGTTTTGTATTACGGTACCGAACGCATTCGCATGGAAAGCGTTGAATACGTCAAGCTCGCTGAAAAGGAGCAATGCGAAGAGCAGCTCGGCCTGGCACGTGCAGCCCTTGGGGATTCAGGGGAACTGATCTCCTATTGCGGCGCGATGTCGATAACCGGTAATTTCGAGGTCTCCTATCTCTTCGCCGGTACCCCGCGTTCCTCGCTGCAGCATTACAA
This sequence comes from Elusimicrobiota bacterium, assembly GCA_041603335.1. Taxonomy (GTDB): domain Bacteria; phylum Elusimicrobiota; class Elusimicrobia; order UBA1565; family UBA1565; genus UBA1565. The sequence continues at coordinate 1,626 of JBFIEP010000699.1, forward strand.
GAAGTACGACTCGTACGCGGCCTGCATGGCTGCACGCGTGCCGACGCTTGAAAATTTCCGCGGGCAAGGGCGTTCGGTGGTGGGCGCTCTCTGCGGCCGGACCGAGCGTGACTGGCGTGTTGTCCTGTTAAACGACTAGGCGACGCGTCAGGCTTGGTCTA
>JBFIEP010000700.1:0-1780 GCA_041603335.1 Elusimicrobiota bacterium
CCCATATAAAAAATCTCCGTAAAAAACTCGGCAAGAAATCGGGGCTCATCGAAACGATTCCAAAATTCGGATACCGCTTCAATCCCGATGCCTGAACGAAGAGGGATTTATTTCGCGTTTCAGGGCCTGCTGGTTGCGGTTCTTTTACTTCTCTTCTTATATTTTCATAACCAAACGGGCGGTTGGATCGGTCGATTTTGGCTCTTACTTCTGGCATCAACCGCCTCCCTTTTTATAATCCAAATCGCGGATGAGGCGACGCTTCAAAAGTGGTGGTTTCAAAGCGGACTCTTCATCGCGGATGCCGTTTTAGCAACTCTGACGCTGCATTGGAGCGGTTCCCAGCCGACCATGCTAAGCCTCTATTTTTTGGTGATTTTTGGAACCGCCATCACCCGCGAATTGCGGCAAAGTCTGGTTATTGCGGGCGTTATTTCCGTGTTGTACGTCCTCTCTGACGTGCACTCGACCGCCGATCCTGAATTTTGGATCGGATTGAACTTTCTTTGGGTTTCCGTGGGACTTATGGCATTGCTCTCCCGAGACACCCAGATTGCAAAGCGTGAACAGGACGACCTCTATAGCGAACGCCTCAGCCGGTTAGAGAGTTTGGCAACTCTAGGGCAGGTGGCCGGGGAGGTCGCTCACCGCATTAAGGGCCCGCTCACAACAATCCGTGTTAACTCCGAGGTTATTTCCCTGCGCACCAATAATGATGAGAGGACGCGAAAGGAACTTGGAGAAATTCAAACGGCGGTAGACCGGTGCAAAGGGATCCTGAAGGATTTGCTTGATCTTGGACGTATTGAAGAAATTGATCTCTCACCGGAAGATTTTCGGGCGCCCATAAATACGGCACTAAAATCCGTCTCGGCGGCGTTCCGGGAAAAAAAGGTTGAGCCGAAAGTGGATTTGCCCGACGCTCCGATGCCGATTTCCGCCGACCGGAGTCTCATCCATGAGGCAATCGCGAATGTTCTTGAAAATGCGATTCAGGCGGTTCCCAAAGGTGGCGAGATATCCATTTCGGCGAGTACGCTTAAAATGCGGGATTCCTGGTGGCCGGGTTCCGAAAGCCGTGGGATTCACCGCCTTCGAATTATTGATAACGGAAAAGGCATCGCACGTAAGGATCTTGAAAACGTCTTTAAACCCTTCTTTACAACGAAGACGGCGGAAGGAAGCGGGCTCGGTCTCTCGGCAGCGCTGCGCATCCTCGAGAAGCACGGGGGGACCGTATCGCTCGATAGTCTGGGCGTCGGGCGCGGGACCATCGCAACGATCGAAATCCCGGTTAAATTCTAGCTTCCGATTTGCGACAGCTGGAAAATCGGCATAAAGATTGAAAGTACGATTACACCGACAATTCCACCAATAAATACAACCATGATAGGGTCGATGATCGACGTGAAGCGTCGAATGAATTGATCTATTTGCTGCCGATAAAAAGAGGAGAGTGTTTCCAGGATGTCGGGAAGTTTACCGGATTCTTCTCCCATCCACATCATCTCTGTTACAAGAGCCGGGAAGACCCCGGATTTTTTGAATGCTCCGGAAATCGATTTTCCGGTCGCCACGTCGTTTTTGACGGTCTTTAGAGCATAGAAGAAAATAAGGTTTCCCTGGAACACTCCCTCGAGAACCGTGATCGCGTTGAGGATGGAAACACCCGACTCGATTAGGGTCGTGAGGGTCGTAAGAAGCCGTTCCACCTGGATGGCTTTCATGAAACCACCAAAAAAGGGAATAGCAAATAGAAATTTAGCCTTGTTTAATTGGC
>JBFIEP010000701.1:0-1770 GCA_041603335.1 Elusimicrobiota bacterium
CGCATGGCGCTCTCGACCGCCCCTTTCTCCCGTTGCTGCACCTGGCCGTCGAGTTCTTCTTTCAGGCTTTTGAGGGACGCTTCTTTTTCTGCGGTTAATTCCACCCGGATTTTCTGCTCGGCCGCGCGCACATGCGGATTTTCGATGCCGGCGAGTTCCTTGAGGGTTCTCCATAATTGAAGGCGATCAAAGGTCTGCAGAATCATCGATGTCGACGGCGATAACCGCGTGAGGCGCTGCTTTTCATCGACGGTATAAACAAACGGTATTTTTCCGCCGCGTTGGTCCGAGGGGAGGTCGAGATACTTCGCGATATGCACCTCTTCGCGTCCCTCAAGATCCGCGGGAATCGGGGAGAATTCATCCTTAAAATCCGCTTCCCCAACCGCAAAATCCGCGAAGGTGTATTCACGCTCGAGTTCGGCTTCCTCGCCTTTCTCCGAGCGGTATTTGAGTTTGGCCAGCGGCCAGCCCCCGCGCATCGCCGGATTTCCGGAAAGGTCGAAACAATCCACGAAGTCCGTGGAAAGATCGGGATCGTAGACGAAGTTCGGGAATACACGCGCCGAGATCGCGCGTTCGGCGCGAACATGGAAGCCGTTTTGGATGTCGGTCGGCGGAGCAAATAGGGAAAACACCGCCGGCCGCGGCGAGATCAGGCCTTTGGCCAGACGCCGATGGTACTCCGGTCCTACCGCAGTTCCCTGTGAGACATACGCTCCGCGAAGAGCCACGGGCAGAAGCTCGATGTCCATCGAGCATTGGAGGGCCGCCGAGCGTCCGGCGGCGGGAAGGCGGCGGGGAATGCGCGACCAACGCAGGACGATCTTAACGGGTTTTCCGCTGGAGAGAAGCGTCAGAATCTTTGGAAGCTGCTCGAAACGCTCTTCTTGATCGGCCCCGACCACGATCGGAGGACAGAGCTGAACCTCATCGTTTTCAAGATGCTCCCAATTGAATTTTTTAAAGAAGTTCGGATGGATGGACTCATCATACTTCGCGCGGGCTTCAAGGGAGGCGATTCTCAGAATCCGGAATACCTCGGCCATATCGTTGAGATGTTCTTCGGCTTTTCCGAGCGTCATCTCCGGGTCTTCGTCTATTGAGACCACTAGGCATTTCGGGGGATGCTTTTTGAACCGCTCTTCAAGGGCGTGCAGCTCTTTGCGGAGTGTTGCAATGCGTTCATAGCGCTTCTTGTCCATTCTTCGGCGGGCGTCGCCTTCGCCGAGAACCTTGGCCATGGAGCCGAAGTTGATCGCCATAGAACCGTAGCTCCCCATCGATTTTACCAGAGAGCCGCTCTTATGGCCGGTTCGATAGTGCTCCTCGAGCCGGAGTAGATCATCAATCTTTTCGGTGGCATTTTTGACCTTTTCCTGGAGCCGGCTAAAGGCTTCATCCCAGCACGCGTCGATTTCTTTGACGATGTTGTTTTCCATTATTTTTTCCCGTTACGAGCGTTTAACGGCGTATTTGTCGATTTCTTTTTCCAGCCCTCGAATCCGTGATTTCCGATCGTGCTTTTTGACGCGATGGAGCCGGACATCCGTGTAGGTCGGCAAGGACGGGTCCCAATAGAGCAGTCCCATCGGTGCGGGGTCTTCCTCCGAGGCGACCCTTTGCGCCGCGTGAATATCGGAATGGTCGTGCTGAAGCACTTCCCCGATACTGCGGTCGTCTTCATCAATAGGAATGCCGTCCTTGTTTTCCAGGAAGCGGATCGCGTATTTCGACCCGCCGTCGCCAAAGCCGTGGGGGAGATAGGTC
>JBFIEP010000702.1:0-1770 GCA_041603335.1 Elusimicrobiota bacterium
CTCTGAGGGCGGCATTGATCTGCGCTTAGTGGAGCGGCTTGTCTACTCCGACAGCAATGAAATAATGCTGACGCGCCTCGAGTTCGATTTGCTCGCGTTTCTGATGAAGCGCAAGGACCAGGTTTTGCCGCGGCAGGAAATTCTCGAGGCTGTCTGGAAGTACCCCGAAAATATCGAGACCCGTACCCTCGCAAAGCACATCGAAACCCTGCGCAAGAAGCTTGGTTCGGCTGGAAAACAGATCCGGACGGTCCATGCCGTGGGGTATCGTTTCCTCGCCGAACATTCGGTACTTAAGCCCAATAAATAAGTCGGAAATTAATTTATCCTTTTAAAATAAGGGTAAATTGTGAGTCTTTACGTGGATGGAATTAATCCATTTATTGTTAAATAGTGTTGTTAGCTATTTTTTAAAGTACGTTGTGAGTTTCGTCAATTGCGAAGCGATTGCGAATTTTCTTTCGCAATCATTGCGCCGAATATTCAGGTCCAAAACCCCGCTCAGAACTACTATTGTCGTACGCGCGCGCGAGCACACGCGTCGCGAGCGGGCCCAGGCAAGGAACCAGCATGAAAAACAAAAAACAGATTTCCCAAAACGACCCACAGGAGGCGCTTATGCGTCTGCAACTACTGCTTACAAAATCAAAACTTTTCGCGGCCGGTCTGATCGCTGGTTTGATCCTAACTGCGGCCCCCCCGCCGTCTTCGGCTGAGGTTCCGACCAAGTTCAATTTCCAGGGACGCTTGGTGGCCCCTTCCACCGAGGATCCGCTGGATGGATCCTTCGATATGGTGTTTCGCATCTGCGATCACATCTCGAATGCCTGTACCGGCGGCTCGAAACTCTGGGAAGAGCCGCAAACCATCACTGTTGATAACGGGGTTTTTGAAGCCGTATTCGGCAGCGTTGTCGCGGTCGATTCGTCGGTTTTTTCAGGGCCGGCCTATCTCGAGATCGAGGTGGAAACGGAAGCCTTATCTCCGCGTCAGGAGATTGTTCCGCAACCGCTCGCATTGCGGGCTTCGGTCGCCGATGATTTAGAACCGGGTGACGCGGATTATATCCAGCTGCGCGACACTCTGCAGGCGGGCACGACTTTTTACGTTTCCAGCGGTACGGTCTTAAACGGCATGACCGTTGGCGGAGATATGCAGATCGTTGGACAGACGACGATTGAGGGTGTCCTCGTCACGGGATCCGGCGCGAATCAAGTAACGAATGCTGCCGGTCTTCTCGATCCGGCGAAGTTGGATCCTGCGGTGTTGATTCCAAATGCCAGCATTGATCCTTCAAGCGTCACGAAGTTTAACTCGGCGGGGTTTATCCCCAATGACCAAATTAACAGCTCTAGTATTACGAAGCAGGGGAACGCGTTCGGGGGACCGAATCAGCTGTTTCTGCTTGATGGGTCCGGGAATGTTCCCAATGCCAGTTTGGATGATTCGAGCGTAACGCTTCTGGGCAGCAACATCAACGGGGTCGGAGGACTGCCTCAGATTAACGGACTGGGCCTGATCGAGGACTTTCTGATTAGCCCCTCCAGTGTTGTGAAGTTTGATGCCGGGGGATTGATCCCTAACGGGTCTCTGGATTCATCGAGCGTGACCAAGCAGGGGAATAATGTCAATGCCGCCAATGGTCTGCTTCGATTGGATGGGAATGCGGCGATCAATGCCGCCGCGGCAGGATCTTCCGTCTACAGCATCACAACGAGTTCGAGCATTAACATCACCGGGACGGGGGCGAAGGTGCGCGAGGGCGGCAAC
>JBFIEP010000703.1:0-1768 GCA_041603335.1 Elusimicrobiota bacterium
ATCCGTGGCCGCTGCGGGGACGGGCTTCGAACCCGTATTCACCCGATGGACAGTCGGGAGTCTTACCAGTTAGACGACCCCACAGGACCGCCCACTAGTACGAATGAAACGAAATTTAGTTCCCTAATGCTGCTCTTTTTTCCAATCCTCGTAGAAACGGTCATAGGATTGGTAGAAGTGCTTCTTAAAAAGGACGTCGAAGTTTCCGCTCGAGCCCAACTCCTCGAGGAACTTCTTAATTCCGACAAGCCCCTTCTGACGGCGCAAACGCTCCACCATCGAAAACGACATGTCATACGCGAGGAGCGCCTGCTCAGCGGTGAGGCCTTTAAACGAAGACTTCAACCGCGAGGCCGAAAGAAAAGAAGACTGCCGCCCCTTTAAACGAGCCTGGGACTGAGACGCATCGGCATCGGATAAGGCCTGTGCGACGCCTTCGTTTAGCCAAACCGGACAACGGGGAGACAATCGATAAATAACCGCGTGGGCATACTCATGAAATATAGTCGCTTTAACCCGGGCCTCATCCTGAGAATAGTCCCCCAACGGAATCCGGATCTTCCCGTCGAATAATCCCCCCGTCCACGAGTCAGGCCTCAATGACGCATGAAAATCGCGGGCCTCGTAAAAATGAACCTGGACCCGGTCTCCTTTTTCCAGTTTGACGAAAAACTTTTGAAACGTCCGCAGATACGCCTGGTCAAGCAGGTTGGCGATGCGGCTGCGTGCGACCGCAAATTCCTCCTTCCGTGCACCGCGATAATAAAAATCAAAATAGAGCGAAATGTTTTTCTTAAGCCCGGCGTCGCCGCGCGCGCGCAACAGCAATTCCTTCGCGCCCGGCGCGTTGGGGTCTAGACGCAATGCGGATTCCAATGATTGGACAGCGCTCTCGGTCCGCCCTTGTTCAAAATGGATGCGGCCCAAAAGGTAATGAGCATCGGGACGCGAAGGAAAATCCAGGATCGTGCGTTCTAAACGCGCGGCTGCACCCGCGGGATCTCCCGCTTTATAGAGTTCGTAGGCGGCACGGACACCTGGATCCTTCGGAGTCTCCCGAATCGCCGGAAGAGTGATCTCCCCCTCTTCTTGAGCAGCAGAGGGGACGATAACCGCCTCCTCTTCTTCTATCTCCACTTCCTTTATAGTAGGACGCTCACGCGTAAGGAACTCTAATCCGTAGAACACGCCTCCGCCCAACATCAGCGATCCAACAACGAGCGTAGAAAGGCGTATCCTCACGAATCCTCTAACGAATCGCTAGTTTTGTACTGAGTCTGAAGGCCGGTATTCGCCAAACACGAACGATTCATTCGCCTTGCCGGCGATGCGTTCGTTATCGGTGGTGAGGAACCACCGCTTCGCCCCGTCAAATCCGCTCAAGGCATGCCGTGCTCCGACAAGCGTCTTCCATAAGCCGCGTCCGCGATAACGCGGCAAGACCGCACCGCCGAACAACTCTGCAGAGGTCCCTGAGGTTGCCACGGCGCCTACCGCGATCGCCTTGCCGCGCCGCAAAACGACCACGAGCCGGGAATCGGCACGCACAGCCTTCTGGTAGCGGCAAACCCGGTCCATGAATTTATTGTCCAGCTTGAAAACCTTTTTAGAAATCGACCGGTAGTGACGATGCAGCCTGGGGTCAAAAAAATCGCCGAAGAGAATTTCATCCCCGAGACGCCCCTCAAACGGCATCGGCGTGTTCCACACATTGACCGTGTGCAGGGTTTGAAGATCCCAGTTATTAGCACGGGCCGCCTTCGTATAG
>JBFIEP010000704.1:0-1766 GCA_041603335.1 Elusimicrobiota bacterium
CATCCCGCCAGGCTCTGGCGTGGTCGGCAAAGTCCTACCAGGATCTGCAGAACTGGGACCGCGGTGAAGGCTTTAAAGGCGATGGGGTAAGGCGCTACGCAGAGAAGGTCCCGGCCTTAGAAGGTTCGACGGTCGCCGGGGCGACAAGCGCACCGGGCCGCTGGAAACGCAACAGCTCGGGAACGCACTGGTACCGCAGCTCTCGGAAATCCGGCCAACGGTGGGATATCTATCCTTACCAGAAGAACGGCCGGGTCACGACGCCGCCGGCGTAACCCGGCTTCCCAGGACCGCAGCGCAGCGCCTCAGCAATACCACCAACACGACGATGTTGAATAACGGTAGGAAAGCTACGTATGTCACGTCCCAGGCGTTTGATTTCATGCCCAGGGTTTTGGCTAAGCGATAGGTGGCAAACGGCAAATAAATCCAGAGGACGACTTGGACGGCGAGCGGGATCAGTCCTAGGGAAGACAAGTCCATCCTCGTCGACAAGAATCGGAGCGCGAATGGCATCACATAGACTCCGGCGTAAGCGATGATGTAGATGAGGCGCTTCTGTCGTATCGTCGCGTCGGATACTTCTTCCGGAGTCGGAAACAGGTCCTTCTCCGTTTTAAGATGTACCTTCTTCTTGTTCTTGCTTCCTAGCCCTAGAGGGTCTTTGTTAGGTTCGTTCATGGATTTTAAACGGCGGAAAGCGTCTCACTTACGCTGACATTAGACCTTTATCAGATCCGCGACGTACACCGCTTCGCCAACCACCAGATTAAAGGAAACACCGCCGGCCTCGCCGTAGATGTCGATCTTCTCCGAGAGAAGATCCATCCACTCCTTAAACCCGCCGTCCTTCCAGGTATAAACCTCAACCCGCTCGGACCGGGGGATATCATCGAGCACTTCACGGCGAAACTGCTTAGCCGTAAATTCGCTGTGCTTAAAAATAGCCATCTTCGCGTCCGGCCATTTCCGAAGCACCTTCTCGATTTTATTAGAAGCCGTTTTTCCGCATTCGATCCAATGGTCTATCTCTCCCTGAATATTGGTCGACAGTAAATCCGGACGAAACGGAGTCCCCGCTAAGGCGGGATGCTTGGAACTCGCCTCCAAGGTCAAGTCCTGCTTCCAAAAAGACAGATACGCAGCGAGCTTGAGCCCCAGATGCTCCGGGGACTCATTTCCCATGGCAACGAAGACGAGTTTGCGCCATTCGTCGTTGACGCGCATATCAGCACGAATCTTGTAGGGAGGCATGTGTAGTATTATTATCGCACATGTTCAGTCCTCCCCTCATTTCCAATCCCACCGCAGTCCTCGCGGTTCTTCTTGGCGTGCTTGCCTTTTTATTCACGGCAAACGAGCACCCCACCGGAAAGAAGGTGTTTAAGATTGTTCCGCTGCTGGTATTTGCCTACTTCGTTCCCACAATACTCTCGAACATCGGCATCATCCCACTGGAGTCTCCCCTTTATACCTTTGTTAAAAAGTGGCTTCTGCCGGCAAGCTTACTGCTCCTAACACTGTCTGTCGATATTCCAGCGATCATGAAACTCGGACGCAACGCCATTGCGATGTTTCTTATCGCTACGTTTGGCATCGTCATCGGCGCTCCCATCGCCTACGGTCTTTTTGGCGGGTTGGTCCCGGTCGAATTCGGGGATCAAGCCTGGAAGGGACTCGCGGCCCTCGCCGGATCCTGGATCGGAGGCGGAGCGAACTTCATCGCAATCGGAGAAAGCGTTGGGGCGACCGACTCCACGATCAGC
>JBFIEP010000705.1:0-1763 GCA_041603335.1 Elusimicrobiota bacterium
AGACGCGCAGGGGCCTAGGCGCGTGTTGAACCGGGTGTGCTAGTTCCCTTTGTAGACCTTGTGGAAATAGCCGTAGGGGATGATGGGGTTGTGGTCGAAGTCTTTTACCCAGTCCCGTACAATCCGAAGATCGTGCGTATCGACGGTATAGAGGACGGAAACATCCTCATGGGCGAGTCTCTGGATTTGGGAGTAAAGGGTTTTGCGTTTTTTTACGTCGGTTTCAGTGACGGCGCTGTTGATCAACGCGTCCATTTTCGGGTTTGCATAGCCTTGGGTCTTGGCATAGTATCCCCCGCTGTGGAGATAGGCGTAGACCGGGTTGTGCGGATCGGGGTAGTCGAGTCCCCACCGGACACATGCCAGCGGGATCATGCGTTTTGTATAGAGATCGAGTAGGGAGGACCACTGTATCCCGCGTGTCTCAACGACGAATTTCGAGTTGAGTCTGCGCAGGACACCGCCAAGGATCCGGCAGGCTTGGCCGCGGGTATCCTTCCCTTGCTGGAATACGCAGGAAAGGCGAAATCCTTTATTCCATAGTTTCCCGCCGAGCGCTTTTTTGAAATGGGCCTCGGCCTTCGCTAGATCCTGGGAGTACATGGGCGTGGAGCCGTCGTAGCCGAGGACTCCGCGCGGAATCGCCCCGCGTGCTTGGGAGCCGGCACCCCGGTAGACCTGAGCGAGGTACTTCTTATAGGGGAAGGCATAGGCAAACCCCAGACGGATGTCCTTGTCTTGGAAAAAATCCCCGGGAATTCCCCGGCCGTCCAGACGTCCGGAGCCGACAAGGCGGTTTCCGTTCGTGTTTACCTTAAAGCCAAAGGTGACGGTATTGTGCGTCTCTAGAAAAGGCAGTCCGTCTTTAACCGTCACCCCGGGAATCTTCGATACCTGGGGTAGATAGTTCCGGTCAACGAAAATCGCGTCGGCATCCCCTCCCTGGAGCAGGAGACGGCGGGTTCCGAATTCATTTACGGTTTTAACGATGAGCCGTTTGAGTTTAGCGGGGGTGCGCCAATATTTTTCATTCCTGCTGAGATAAAGCGTGTGATTCTTCTGATCCCAGCGGTCTATCTTAAACGGGCCGGTCCCATTCCCTTTTTTGAAGTAGGCGGAATCCTCTTTGGCGGCGTTGTTGTGTTTTGCCCAGGAAGCGGCACTCCCATCCCAGTCTCCCGATTCTTTAGCGACGATCAGGCCGTAATTAGGAAGCATGCTCAAGAAGGGTGCAAAGGGTTTATGGAGTCGGATAATAACCGAATTTCCTTTCACGCGGACGGCTTTGGCTGCGCGGGTGTGTAAATCCGCGATCGGCTTTCCATCTTTACCGCGGCTGGAGGATACACCGAGAATCGGATCCAGAAGCATCCATGCATGGCCCCCCGCGCGGTCCTGAAGCATGGAGCGGATCAGGGAATAGCGGATGTCCCCGGGGCTTAAAGGACTTCCGTCATGGAAGACCACTCCCTTGCGAATCGGGAAGGTGTAGGTACGCCCATCCTTGGAGATAAGACCATTGGCACGTGTCGGGACCTTTGAAGCAAGCAGCGGTACGACCCGGTCTGTCTGGGTTCCTTCAAATCCGACGAGTCCTTCATAGATCTGCTCGGCGACAAACGAACTTATCCCATCGTATTGCCAGTGGGGGTCCAGCGAGGTGACATCGCCGACTACCGCGTAGACGAAGGTGTCGGGGTTTTTGACCGCAGCTCCAACAGGAGCCGCGGCTAGAATGAGAGCTAGCCCGACGCGGATCACGC
>JBFIEP010000706.1:0-1752 GCA_041603335.1 Elusimicrobiota bacterium
GCGGCACTGCTGATCACGCTCAGCGCGATCGGGGCGCTATATTGGCTGCTATGGACCCTGCTCGTATATGAAGGGGGACTCCCTTCAAAAATTTCAGCAGTCGTCTCAATTGTGTTTACAAGCAAAACCCTGGCGGACTATGGGTATCAAGCGTCACCCTACGCGATGGGTGCCTTCACCGGTTGGTTCGGAAACCTTGCCGCGCTGATACTCAGCGGGGTTCTCCTCACACTCCTGCACCGCGCCTACCAGGACGCAGAAGCCTGCAAGAAGTGACCCGCTGCACCATTGCCATCGGTTCCAATCTAGGAAACCGGGGATGCCACGTGCGCTTCGCGTTTCGTGAACTCGGGAAATTACCGCGAACGCGCGTGCTAAAAAAATCCAAAGTCCGCGCCAGCGCTCCGATGGGTAAGAACGCGGGTAATGAATATCTAAATGCCGCCGCCATCATTCAAACGGATCTATCTCCCATAGGACTCCTCGTTGAGCTAAAACGGCTTGAAGCCATTCGGGGACGGCGCCCGGATGGACACTGGCATCCGCGAACCCTTGACCTGGACATCCTCACATACGGAAAAGACTGTATTAACAAAAGGATTTTAAAGGTTCCGCATCCCGGAACCGGATCAAGAGCATTCGTACAAACGGCGCTCGCCGACTTCTAATATTGGTATAATTACGCATGGCTCCGTCGAAGAAGGTCTCTACACGCACTCTCCTGGACATGAAGCACAAGGGCGAAAATATTGTCGCTCTTACCGCTTATGACGCACCGACCGCCGCTCTCGTAAACGAAGCCGGAGTAGACGTGATCCTTGTCGGGGACTCCGTCGCGAACGTAAAACTCGGATATGAAAACACGCTTCCCGTCACTTCCGACGAGATGCTCCATCACGTCAAAGCCGTTTCACGGGGCAATAAGCACGCGCTGCTTGTAGCGGACATGCCTTACCTTTCCTACGAAATCGATCCGGTCGAAGCCCTCCGCATCGCGGGCCGCTTCGTTAAAGAAGGCGGCGCCGAAGCGGTTAAGGTGGAAGGCGGAATTGAGGTCGGCCCTGTTATTAAAGAACTTGTCCGGATCAACATACCGGTCATGGGGCATCTTGGATTAACTCCCCAAGCGGTTAACCGGCTTGGCGGGTATAGGGTCCAAGGCCGGCAACCCCAGGAAGCAGACAAGATGCTGACCGATGCCCGCATCCTTGAAGGTGCCGGAGTTTTTGCGATCGTTCTTGAAGCGGTTCCCGAAGATCTTGCCCGGGAAATCACGAAAAAGGTTGGCGTCCCAACGATCGGAATTGGCGCGGGCAAAGCGTGCGACGGACAAATTTTAGTCGTTGACGACCTGCTTGGCATGGGGTCCCAGCCGACGCCGAAGTTCGTAAAAAAGTATGCCGAACTCCGGCCCGTGATGGTCGACGCCGTCAAACGTTATACCCAGGAAGTTCGTGAAGGCGAATTTCCCGGCCCCGACCACACCTATTCAAGCCCCGCTAAAAGCCGCGCGTCCCAGTAGCCTGTGATCCCCGCCTGGGTATTGTTGATCGGTCCCATCCTTATTATCGGGATATTCGCAGCCTGCTGGTGGGGCACGAATGTTATTTTCCACCCGCCGCTGCTGCTGACAGACCTACTTCGCCCGGAAGAACTCGATATTCCCTACGAGTCGGTTGAATTTACGAGCGTAGATGACATCCTCCTTCGCGCTTGGGCGATCCATGCCGCATGGCCGGGGAACTGGTCGAC
>JBFIEP010000707.1:0-1751 GCA_041603335.1 Elusimicrobiota bacterium
AGGAACAAAGTTGGCGATCGGTTCTGACTGAGAATCTGTAGAGAATGCGAGATTCCCCGAGAACCCGTTACCAAAACCCGGACCGGTCGACATAACGATTTGATAATGCGATCCGATGATGTTTTCATTGCCGTCCCATGCGACGGTCATCGAGGTCAAATGAACGAGAGGATAGGTAGAAACCGTGGTTAAGGGCGGGCGCACATGCGTCTGGGTCGTTCCCACTTGGTTAAAGAGGGTCGCCGCCCCCGCCTGGTTAATAGCGGCGGCGAACAAATAATACGTGGCATTCGCCTTGAGCCCCGTAAAGAACGCTTCGGGGACCGCGCCCTCCGGGCTCGTCGAGAATTGAACATTCGCCGAGAAATTATTCGGGAAAGAATTTCCCGTGCTCATCACGATACTGTAGGTGGTAACATCCACCGCGTTTCCACCCGTGTTCCATCGAACAGGCGCGGAGGTTTCGTAGACCGCATCAAACGGTGTTGGGTGCGAAACCGGTACCGCCGCAAGCGTTGACGTGGAACCCAATGCCAACCACGGGCTGCTCACTCCCCCGTGACTGATGACTTTTACGGATAAGAAGTAGGTCGTATTCGCGGCGAGTCCCGTGAAGTCTCCGGTAGTCGCCCCCGAAGGACGGGTTGTGATGGTAACGTCGCCGCTATTTAGATTGTCAAAGCCCGTCTCGGTAGAAAGCACCAATTCATAGAGCGTACTCGGTCCATTTCCGTTACTGTCCCAGGCGACGGTCATATTGGTTTCAGCCACAGCGGTAAAGGTTGAAGCAGCGCTGATCGGAGCAAAGGGAAGGGTTACAGAGGATCCCAGGTTCAAATAGGGCGATTCCACGCTATTCCAATTGCGGCTTTGCACCCGGAAATAATACGTGGTGTTGGCCAACAAACCGGCGATTTGAGTGGAACTAGGGACATGCCACTCTTCTTCACTAATAGTTCCGGAGAAATCGGTGGCCGTCGACGCTTGTGCGTGATACTCCGTTCCGTTCGGGTTGCCGTTTATATCCCAGGTAAGGGTCACGGAACTGAAATTAACCTGGCTGATGCTGTTGCCGAAAGGATTGGGAACCGCCGAAAGCGTCGCTGTGGAACCCAACGCAATCGTTGTCTTTAAGTCCGCATGATTAAGCGTATGAACCCGGAAGTAATACGTCGCATTCTTCAACATCGCGGTACCAAGTCCCGCGGTAAGCGTTGAGGCAGCGAGCTCAAACGTCGAGGAGCTATGAATAACCCCGTCCCCGTCGAAATTCGTGCTGGACGCCTCCAGGATGTAGCCCTCTGAGGAATCTTCAATCGGCGTCGCGGGCATCGCCGCCCACGCTGCGGTTATCGACCCAATTTGCACATCGAAGAAGGTATTCTCGATCGCGAGCGGAGTGACGGGCTTGGCACGCGTCGCGGCGGCCTCCAAAACAAAGAACGGCGCGGTCCCGACATCCACGGCATAGATAACGGAGTAATAGGTTGTGTTCTGCTCCAGGCCTATGACCTGCGCATCGAAGACGTCCCGTGCCGTTGTCGAACTGAAGACAGCCCCGGAGAAGTCCGCCGCAGACGAGAGGGCCAGTTTGTAGAAGACTCCCGGATCATTAACCGGGTCTACCGCCGCCGACCAGACATGGGTCATGCTCGATTCCCAAATCGCGGTCGCGGTTACCGCAGCCGAAGAAGGCTTAAACGGCGCCCACTTAATCGTGCCGAAACCGTCAAGATGATTCGTGGAACCGC
>JBFIEP010000708.1:0-1744 GCA_041603335.1 Elusimicrobiota bacterium
GAAAGAGAAGACAGCCGCCGAACTTGAAAAAGAAAAGGCGATGTCGGAACCCTTTGCCAATGACTTCGGACCGAGCAAACTCGATGCAAAATATCTTAAGACGCTCTCGACAGATGCGCAGAAGGGCTACAAAGCGCTTCAGCTAAAATGCACCCAATGCCACGACGCCGCCCGACCCCTCAACTCACAGTTCGTCGAGACAGCGGGAAAAAGCAAAGCCGACCGCATGAAGGCGGCAGCCGCATTAAAAAAGAGCAATCCGGAATTTTTCACGAAAAACAGCAAATTCGTTTGGCAAATTGAAGGCGCGATTTGGCAGCGTTATGTCAAACGCATGATGAACAAGCCCGGCTGCGAAGTGACGAAAGCCGAAGGAAAGGTAATCTGGAAGTTCCTTTCAGAAGACTCCCGCAAACGGAAGCTCGATGATGTAAAGTCTTGGACCGCTCAACGCAAGAAAGCACTTGCCGATTTCAAGAAAAAGCACCCGCACCGCTACAAGGAGCTTTATGAAGCCCATTAAAACTCTCTTAGCCCTTTTTGTTTGTACATTCGCTATCGGCTGTGCCCAGCACAAATCAGAAGGGAAAAAACTTCCGATCGAGCTCGCCCAAATGGCGAAGCGCGGCGAACTACCCTATTCCCAAAAGAAGTCGGGAGAACATTCCGGCCCCGCGATTGACCCGGTTGAAGCCGCCCGCGCCCAATCCCTAAAAGAGCCTTACGCCAACGATTTCGGACCGGAAACCGTCAACGTATCAGGCTATCCAGCGAAAGCCCAAGCCGGCTACAAAGCCTTTAAAGACAAGTGCACCCAGTGCCACTCCGCGGCACGTCCGCTTAACGCCCAATTCATTGACGGTACCGGCTCAACAACGGACAAATGGGTTGCCCACTACGAGAAAGGCGTATGGAAGCGCTTCACCAAGCGCATGATGGCCAAGCCCGGCTGCACGATCAGCAAAGAGGAAGCCAACGACATCGTCGCCTTCCTTGTGCATGACTCCAATGTCCGCAAATCGGGAGCCGCGTGGCGCTCTGCCCGCAAGAAACTGCTCACAGACTTCAAGAAGAAATACCCGAAGCGCTACGCCTTGCTCTACGGTTCCTAACCCGAAGAGTTTTATGTCCGATACGGGTTGGATCGAGGCTTTTTTCCCCGCAGGGACCGAAAAAAGGAATCCGGAATTCGATAAGCTCTTCGATATGGTTTCTGCTGTCGCCGATAGTTTTTCAAATAACTCTCCTCCGGAGGATCCGCAGCAGCTTCTGGATACCATGTCCGATTTCGCGGTCGCAAATTTTTCCTGCAGGAATCAGACCCCTATCCACAAATGCTCGACGTGCGACGCGAACGCAAAAACGATCGACATATTCACGGAGAATTACACCGCCCTTCTGGATCAACATAAGTCTCAGGGCCCCTCAGAAAAGCTTGGAGCGGCGTTTAAACAAGTGATTTCCGACTGGCTTCGAATGCACATCATGTGCATAGCCGAAAAGAAATAGGCCTAGAGAAGGCCTTTAGCGGTTTTTATTAAGGCCTGAATGGACATCGGATCGTCGGAGTCAAAATACCCGACGATCTGATTTTTTTTATCCACTAAAACAAAATTCTTCGAATGAAGAATCGGGTCTTCTGTGGTATGCCCGTCGGCAACGGGGAGCTTAAACCCCTCAATGCAAAGCTTGCGGACAACTCCGGGGCCTCCCGTTAAAAACATCCAATCGGCACCAAGGCCGC
>JBFIEP010000709.1:0-1743 GCA_041603335.1 Elusimicrobiota bacterium
CTGAGGCCGCGATATGGCCCGCCGGGAAGGCGTCATAATGCGGAACGTGCCGGTGATAGTCCCTTTGACTTGGGAAGAAGCGCCACCTCCCGCCTTTCGCCGTCGCGACGAAGGGACTCTCCCGGCCCGTCACGTGTTTAAGAAGTTGGACGACCGCCCCGCTGGCCAGCACGCTTTCCGCGATCTGACTCGAAGTCTGGAGGGCGCGGTTATCGTCCCGGACGGCTCCGCCGATCAAGAAGCCTCCCGCCAAGGTCAAATGGACGAATCCATCGCCGATGAAATACAGCGCGCTCCCCGAATCATGCGGTCCCTGGATTTTCAGATCCCCCCAACGCGTCTCGATGGCGGAATACGTCTTTTGCCCGGTCGAATCGCTGATGCCGAGGCTTTCTCCAAGATCGTGCGAACGGTCCAACAGCCATTCATCCAAGGCGATGAGGACGCCGGTCGCCGTGCCGACGATGATCCAGCCCCGCAGAGCCTTCTTTTCGAACACGCTCTTTGCATAGTCCTTCCAATCACCCGGAATTCTCTTGACCGGAGTGAGAATGCCGGGCTTCTCGTAGCGAAACCCCCGGGTAACCTGACCCTTTACAGTACTGGACGAACCGTGCGCCCAAACGGCCGGAGCGCACCAAAACACGAGTACAAGCATCAAGTTCACGTTCATTTTAGAATGGAACAGGAAGCGGGCCTCCGGCATTCCGGAGGCCCGCCTTTTGATTAATCGATTGTTAGATCAGACTTATGCGACTGACGAAAAATACTCTTTCGACTTCTCCGTATCGGGCGTCATCGTTTTTCCGCCCTCGGTCCAATTCGCCGGGCAAACCTCGCCGGTCTTTGCGACCTGCTGGAAAGCCTTCAGCACACGCAAAACCTCGTCGACACTGCGTCCGACACCGAGATCGTGGGTCACGTTATAAACGACCTTGCCCTCGGGGTTGATAAGGAATAGACCGCGCAGCGCGATCCCGCCGGGAAGCAAAACGCCGTAGTCTCCGGCGATCTTCTTGGTAACGTCTGCAAGCAACGGATATTGGATATCGCCAAGTCCGCCTTCCTTACGCGGGGTGTTGATCCAGGCAAGGTGGGTGAATTGCGAATCGATCGAGCAACCAAGAACCTCGGCATCAAGCTTTTTGAAGTCCTCGACCCGGTCACTAAATGCGGTGATCTCAGTCGGGCACACAAACGTGAAATCGAGCGGGTAGAAGAAGAGGACAAGCCACTTACCCTTATAATCGGAGAGCTGTTTCTCTTTGAAGAGCTTTCCGTCTACCGACATCGCTTTAAAGTCTGGAGCGTCTTTTTGAACCAATGTATCAGCCATCTTTCTTTCCTCCAGAGGGGTAAAAGCCCTCTTAATTCAATCCTACAAATTTACCAATCATCGCCAGAACCCTCAAGCTCCGGAGGGTAGATCGAGATCAAATAATCGGCCAAATCAGAAAGCTCATCGGGCCTCAGCACTTCACCCCACGCCGGCATCCAAAGATGGGGCTCGGGACCGCCTGGGTCCAGCTTCGCGGGATGCCGGACTCCAATTTTTATTTTGTTTATAAGCTCTTCTTTAGAATACCCTTCTTTCACTCGCAACAGGGCCGGGACCGCTGATCCCCTCACATTATTATTGGGATAACCGCCCTTTCCCTCACGCCCATGGCAGGTAACACACCCGACTCGCCTAAAGATCTCTTCCCCACGCCTGAGCGGATCGCTTTTATACGGCTCCCGGTC
>JBFIEP010000710.1:0-1741 GCA_041603335.1 Elusimicrobiota bacterium
ACGCCCGGCGATTTCAACAGCAATAGGTGCGCTGACCGTTTTGCGAACGGCCGCCGGGGTCTTGGCCGGTTTAGAACGAACACCCTCGGCTAATTCAGTTAACGCGGCTTTTTCTTTGATGCTGTAGTGCAGCGCCATGCTTGCGGCCTGACGATAACTTTGAGCCGCGCTGATTGGATTACCGTCGGCCTTATACATCTCGGCTTCAATGCGGAGCCGTCTAACTTCCTTGGTCGCGATGTCTTTGACCTTGCCTTGGACGGTCTTGAGCAGCGCGCGGTCGGCTTCCGTGGCGGTCTTTGCTTTCTGATAGACCGCGTTCTTAAGGTTCGCTTCGGCGGTTAGAAGATTTTGGAAGTTTCCTGATTGTTGGTATGCGTTATAGTAGGCTTGCGCCGATTTCCCCGGCATATCGGCTTTAGAATATTCGAGAGCCGCGTCGACGTGCATATTGGTCTTTTCATAGAACTGCGCGAGTTTTTCCGGGCCGCGCCGTTTAGCAACGCCCAATTGTGCTTTTTGAACGAGAGACAGGGATTCGGGCCGGGGCTTAATGCCTGCCCGCTCGGCCCCAAAGCCCATATTCTTTGTGAAGTTCGTCCAGAAAGATTCAAGCGGAACCCATTTCCCCGTCTTTGCGTCGAATTTCTCCAGTGCGGAGGTGGGGACGCCTCCGACTTTCTTATTCTGAATATAAGTATGAAATTCTTTCGGCGTCATCTGCGCTTTAACCGCCGGATCCAGGCGTTGGTACATCAGGGTCAGATCCTGAGCCGTCCATTTTGCTCCGCCGTTGACCGGAACCCCATCGGGGCCGTCCCGTCCGATGCTGAGCTTTGTCCCCGGCTTCACGCGCAGCGCGACGGGCTGACTGAGTTGTCCGGTTTCGCGGTGTGTCCACTGCAGAGTGGCGCGGCCGTCCTTATCGAGATGGTAAAGAGCGTTTTTCTTTCCCTTCGCGAAATAGACCCCGTCACCATGCACCGCGTTGCTGGCGCGAACTCCCTGTCCGCGTCCCGGGTCCACCGATGGAAGGAGTTTCTTTGATGCCAGGATCAGGGCGAGTGCTTTCGTATCGGTTAAGTGGATTAGGGTATTGGGGGAGATCGGAGTCTTTTCAAGCTTTGCCATATAGGCGTCGACCCGGTTGTTCAGCCGTTCACGTCCGGCAACATCGATGACGCGTCGGGCCGCGCCGAATCCTTGCTGCGCTTCCGCCGGGAGGAAGCCGTCGGCGACCATGTTGCTCCGCAATTCCGCGATGGCCTTTAGATCGGACTCTACAACCGAATTGAATTTTTCCGAGCCTTTACGGGTTAGGGAGCCAAAATCAATGAGGCCGACGCGGCCGGTCGCTTTAACCGTGGATGCCTCAACGACGATATTTCCGATGTGAACGTCTCCATGGGCCATGCCGGCCTTATGCATCGCCTTAACCTGCGCCTCCAGCGTGAGGAACTGGGTCGGTGTCATCCCGGGACGACCGTCCTTCGTTGCGAATTTCCCTTTATTGAGATCGAAGTAGCTGTCGAGAGTGCGGCCTTTCATTTCCTTGACCAGCATGACTTCGCTTGTCCCGTGGGTCGTCACTTCTCCGTTTTTAAATAACGTGCGGCTAAGGGCCGGATCGATTTTTCCGATACCGAGGACTTCGGGTAGGAGAAGACGTCCTTCAAATGGCGTTCCCTCGAAAGCCTTTATGAGGGCGGCCCCGACGTCCGCCGTGTTTTTTGCTTCCAAG
>JBFIEP010000711.1:0-1738 GCA_041603335.1 Elusimicrobiota bacterium
AATTCCCGTTCGAGAGTCTGGCGGCGTTCATGCAAATCGGTTTCGAGCTGCTCGGTCTGAACCTCCCGGTGGAGCAGGTTTTGGACATCCAGCTTTTCCGAGCAATACGCTTCGAGAAGGCTTTCTAATTTCGCGTAGTAGGTCTCCCGTCCACGGTAGGCGAGTTCTTTTTCCTCGGTATGGCGGGCGCGTACGGCCAGGGAATCCCGGGCTTCCTTGAGGAGTTTCGATAGATTTCCGCTCTTGGCATCGAGTGTATTAATACGCTCGAGTGCCCAGCGGAGGGTCATCTTGGCTGTATCCAGGTTGTCGATTGAATCGACATCCCCAGTAATCGGGTCTAAACTTGGGTCCATACCTACTAAGAATGCCCCCATCCTGGAGGAAGTCAATAAGTATTTTGTTACAAAAGCGGCTATAATTTCGGAATGGTTGGGCGGACATTTCTCATTGTCGGGCTATTTATGACCTTTTCGGGCTCGATTGCCGGGCTTTATCTTATCTGGCTTCCCAGTACCGTTTCTTTGCGGTCGAGAAACCCCATGACCATTCCTTATGTTGAGATGGCCGTCCGCCGCCGTCGGAGGGAGAACAAGCCCCCAGGCATCGAGATGGAGTGGGTTTCCCTGGAAAAAATATCTCCGTCCCTGGTCAGGGCGGTTCTCATTGCCGAGGATGACCGGTTTTTTGAGCACAAAGGAGTCGATTGGCAGTCTTTTTGGGTCGCGGTGCGCCATAATTGGGAAAAGGGGAAAATGGAGCGGGGAGCGAGTACGATCACCCAGCAAGTGGCACGGAACCTGTTTTTGTCCCCATCCAAGAGTATTTGGCGCAAAGTTCGGGAAATTCTGATCGCCAGGCATCTTGAGCGATCGCTCGGAAAGGAGAGAATACTCGAAATTTATCTCAATGTGGTCGAATTGGGGGACGGGATTTTTGGTGTCGAAGCGGCCTCACAGAGGTACTTTAATAAACCCGCTTCGGCTCTCTCGTCGGAGGAGGCGGTTCAGTTGGCGGCGGCTTTGCCAAGTCCGTATGTACGCCATCCCAATGCTCCAGCCAGTGAGCGCCTTCAAAAACTTAGACAGCTGTATCTCCACCGTCTGGAAAGATATGGACCGATTGATGGGAATTTGCGAGAATAATCCAACGTATATGAGGAACAGACATGCTTGACTTCTTATTCGGCCTATTCTCCAACGACATGGGGATCGATCTCGGGACAGCAAACACGCTGGTCTCGGTTAAAGACAAGGGCATTGTTTTGCGCGAACCGTCGGTCGTTGCACTCGATAAGGAGACCAAGCGCGTACTTGCCGTTGGTGCCGAGGCGAAGAAGATGCTCGGCCGCACGCCCGATTCTATCGTGACGGTTCGGCCCCTGAAAAACGGCGTCATTGCCGATTTCGAAGTCACCCAGCAGATGATTAAGTATTTCATTCGTAAGGTGCACCACCGTTCGAGTCTTCTGCATCCCCGAATCGTGATCAGCGTCCCCTCCGGGATTACCGAGGTTGAGCGCCGAGCCGTTCAAGAGTCTGCCGAGCAGGCCGGAGCGCGTGAAGTATTCCTTATAGATGAAGCGATGGCATCGGCGATTGGTTCGGGCCTTCCGGTTTCAGAGCCTAATGCGAGTATGATTCTAGACATAGGCGGCGGTGCAACCGAAGCGGCCGTTATTTCCCTAGGCGGCATGGTTGTGTCCAAGTGCATCGGAATCGCGGGGGATGAGTTTGAC
>JBFIEP010000712.1:0-1728 GCA_041603335.1 Elusimicrobiota bacterium
CCAGGAGGAAATCGAGGTGCTTGCTGCCGCCGGCGGTATATTTCTCCTTAATGATCTGTGCCGAATTGTCGGGATAGTATCCTACACCCCACCCGTGGGGTTGCTGGCGCCCCTGCAATCGTAAGCCTTCCAGGGAGAAGGTGGGTTGGATCTTGGTATTAAAGGAAAGGCCCAATAGTCTGCACATGGTGAAAGTCTATATCAGTCAGCGCCGTCCAGCTAGTTGAATTTATACAATCGGCAGGATGGCAAGAAAGCTCAGAACGTTTCTGGAGAAGTATCGAACTTCCACCGCGGCCGGGGGAATGGTTGCCTTGGGCGTCGCGTTATTGATGTGGCGTTCGGCGCAGCCGACCAACGAGCGTGGATGGATTGAAGAGGCCACGTATCTCCCTACGGTCGATTTCGACAATGAGACGATTACCGTTAAAAACGTCCGCTGTTTTAATTGGTCCGAGAACGCTCCGCCGAAAGGCCGCTACGACACCCGAACCTATGATTTAGGGAAATTAGTCACCCTTGATTTCATCCTCTCCCGTTTTGGAAAAATGAAGAAGCTCAACGGGCACACGTTATTGAGTTTCGGCTTTGAGGGGGGTGAGTACCTCACTGTGTCCGTTGAGATTCGGCGGGAAGAAGGTCAGCATTATAGTTTCCTGCGGGGTCTCTTCCGGCATTATGAATTGATGTATGTTTTTGCCGATGAGCGGGATATCATCCGCCTGCGCACTAATATCCGCAGGGAGTCGACCTTCCTGTTCCCCGTTAAGGTCGGCGTTCCTAAAATACGGAAACTCCTGGTCTCGATTCTTAAGCGCGCAAATTCATTGGCGGAGACTCCGGAGTTCTATCACTCGGTAAAGAACTCCTGCACGACTAATCTCATCAGCCATTTCAATGAGGTGGGACTTTGCAAGGCAAACGAGCATGGTCCGCGGGCCGTGTTCTCAGGACTCGCGGATAGCCTTCTCTACGATCTTGGATTGATCGGCGATGGGACCGAATTGAAGGAATTCCAAAAGAAGCATGCCATCAGCAAGTTGGCTCAGGATTACGGCGACGGGCCGGATTTCTCCAGGGTTATCCGGAGCTGAGCGGTTCCGTAACTTTACGCGTTAACGTATTCTCGTCGGTGTGCTCGAACTTTTTTCCGTAGATTTCCAGGCTTGTCGTTTCTGAATAGGACATGGTATCCCCGGTTACGGAGATTTTGTGGGAAAATGCCGTCGTTTTCGCGTTGTCCCGCATGAACGGAGATTGTGAAATCGGCCAGTCGTTGTCTCCCGCTTTTACTTCGAAAGTTGCCGACTCGGGGTTTGGGCAGTGTCCGCCGGCGACCAGGGCGACGCCTCGAGGAATGGTCAGGCCTTGGATGACTAGGTTTTGTTCGGCGTCCCAGGAGAGGTATCCCGATTCGTTGTGGAAAACATTCCGGTCCGACTTTCTGCTTACGACCTGGTGGTAACGGAGAACGGCGAGAGTCTGTTTCCCGGCGTTTAAAACGTCGCCAATCTTCTCAAACAGGATTGTCTCGAAATAAGGATTTTCTTCCTGCCCGTCCGGTTCCGGCGCGATATCCGTCCCTTTATCGCCTTCCCAGGTTCCCGCGAGTGCTTCAAGTGGTCCGTAATCAATTTGATCGCTCATTTGTTTCTTCTCCTTATAGCGGCATTGTGCAAAAATGCAAAAACCAGTGGAAGGTCATTGTTTGAATCCGCTAAAGTACGG
>JBFIEP010000713.1:0-1726 GCA_041603335.1 Elusimicrobiota bacterium
CGGCACCGCGCACAAGTTTCTGGCTGTCAATTTCCTCCACGTAGTTCTCCTTAATGTAATCAAGGACATCAACAAGAACCTTCAATTGCTCGTATGTATTGTCTGCCGCTGCGTAAGCACGCGGCAGCAAGAATACGCCTAAAGCCAATAAACCGGCCCCTACGATGATCGTTCGCAATTTTGCTCGCACCGCCGCTTTCATGATGCTCTCCCTGGGGTCTAACGCTGACCCATACTTCCGCTTTTTAAATAGGGCGCCGGATCAAATGCCCGTCCCCCTTGACGAAATTCAAGATACACACGGCCGGCGTCACCGCCGGCCGAGGCGAGAACTGTACGGATTCCAACGCGATCACCCTTTTTCTTACGGAGTCCTGTTAGATGACCGTAGATACTGTAAAAACCTTTTCCGTGATTTACGATGATCACATTCCCATAAGACCGAAACGGTCCGGAAAAAATGATATCCCCGCCCTGAACAGGATGAACCTCCCTCCCTTTGTGCGCGGAAATCTCAATGCCGTTGCGGATCGTCCATGTCTTCAATTCCGGAACCCGCTGCTTGCCGAATCGCGCCACGATTTGACCTAAAACAGGCCAGGGCAAAGAAGCCTTCTTCAGCCAGGACGTCGTCGAGACTGCCTTTCCCTTCTTCGCCGACCGCTCAGTCAGGTCCCGTATGAGGCTTGCAAGCTCACGCGCCGAGGATTCAAGACTCTTCAAGTGTTTTTCGGCCTTTGACACGCCTTTTGAAACGGTCGCGACCGTGTGTCGGGTGCGCTTCAGCTTTGTATCGGCTGTCTCGAGACGCCTAAGCTCGCGACTCGCTTTCTTCTGCAGCTTTTCGACCTGCAACACCGCCTCCTGGCGGGCACCGATCGAATCGCTATCGACCATTCTAAGCTGGGCGAGATAAAGTGCCTTGTCCCGAATCGCGGACCGGCGAAGCGCCTCTTCCCAGAGCGCTCCGCTTTGAAAAAAAGAGTCCGCGCCATGCCAACTGCGTCGATAGTCCTTGACCTCAGTCCCGAGCAGGCGCCTGCTCTCGGCCCGGGCAACGGCAAGAGATCCTAATTTTTCATCAAGTTCAACCCGCTTATTATCCGTCTCACGGAAATTTCCCTGCAGCTTCTCAACGCGCGTCGCGACGCTGGTGCGCTCACGGGTTAAGCGTTTAAGCCGCCTCTGGGCTTCGCTTTTCTCGCGCCGTTTCGCATCGACCGCCTTTTTCTGCCGTTCCAATTCCTGAGTCACCTCTTTGAGCTCCTTTCGCTTTGAGCGTACAGAGGCAGCCGAAACACCCTTGGCGGAGAATACCAGCGATGCTACCGCCAATAATGCACCCATACGGCGGCGCTCCCGGCCTGAAAACAATTTCCCCGACGCTTCCCCTGTCCCGGAAAGCACGGCAACCGCGCCCCACACAGCAGACAACACCAACAAGGCACAGCGCGCCAACCAGGAAGCCGATCCCGATATCCATCCGGAGGATGCCGGCCCGGCCAAAAGCGCAGAAACCAAGATCCCGATCAAAGCTCCGAAAGCTGAGACACCGGCCGCGACCGCAAGTTCCCGCCGTATTTCTTCACTTAAGGTGCGCTTAGACCGGACAAAATCAGCAATACACCACGCAATCCACAAAGAAAGACATACCGACACAAGAGAAATCACCGTACTCGCAAATCTCTCGTAAAATCGCACCTGCATCAAAGCCCGCACTTGAAAC
>JBFIEP010000714.1:0-1707 GCA_041603335.1 Elusimicrobiota bacterium
CCGTCGTCAAACTACACTTCGCAACCGAAGAGGCAATCGCGATTGCCGTCTCGAAACTACTCGGGGTTCCCTACGCCTCGCGTGAAAACAAAATCCTTAAACCCGAAAAGGACCAGGGGCTCGAAAAAATTATCGAAGAAAACTTCGCTCGGGAGAACGTACTCCTGCCCCTCTTTTTAGACGAAGGCATCCTCGCGATTGCCTTGGCCGAACCGGATAACGTAATGGTCATGGACAACCTTAAACTAATGACGGGCTATGAACCCCAACCCTTCATCTCAACCAAGGCCCAGATCATGAAGATGATTGACGAATTCTACGGGAATTCGGGCTCGTTCATCGACAAGGTCATGGAGCAGGAAGACAGCGACGACGAAAATTCACCCGATGTTGATACTTCCGGCGCACGTCTCGATCTTGACAAGGTTACGGCTGCCGCTAAGGGCGCTAAAGTTGTCTCCTACGTCAACGCAATCCTTAAGCAGGCGATCGCCGAACGATGCTCCGATATTCATATTGAACGATTCGACGAACGTGTTGTGCTTCGTTTCCGAATCCACGGGACCCTCTACGAAAAGACGGCCCCTTCGGCGGAACAGTTCAATGCGGTTATCAGCCGCATCAAGATTCTTTCGAAACTCGATATCGCCGAGAAGCGTCTCCCTCAAGATGGGTCCTTTTCCTTCTCGCTTCAAAATCGTGTCATCGATATGCGCGTTTCTATTTGCCCGACCGTCTTCGGGGAAAAAGTCGTCATGCGTGTTCTCGATAAAGGCGCTGTTGAATTAAAACTCGAAAACCTGAAATTTGAACCCCGCCAGAAAGACGATTTCATGAAGGCGGCCGAGGCACCGCACGGCTTGATTTTCCTGACAGGCCCGACAGGTTCGGGAAAAACGACAACCCTTTACACCGTTTTGAATACGATTAAATCTCCTGAGCTGAATTTCATGACCGCTGAGGATCCGGTCGAATTCAAACTGGAGGGAATTAACCAGGTCCAGATGAGGTCGGCTATCGGGTTGACCTTCGCCTCGGCGCTGCGCTCTTTTCTTCGACAGGATCCGGATGTCATTCTTGTGGGTGAGGTTCGCGATCAGGAAACAGCTGAAACCTGTTTGCGCGCCGCCTTGACCGGTCATCTTGTTCTTTCGACGCTCCACACCAATAGTGCGCTCGAGGCGGTAATCCGTCTCGGTGACATGGGGATTGAGCCTTTTATGCTTGGGTCCAGTCTTCGACTGATCGCCGCCCAGCGTCTCGTTCGTACGCTTTGCGTTGCATGCAAGACGGCGGTCAAACCTACGGCAGAAAATATCCGCATGTGCACAAAGGAGCTTATGATGTCTCCTGTACCGGATATCGCCTCAATGACTTTCTATGAGCATGTAGGATGTGAGAAGTGCAACAAGACGGGATTCACAGGCCGCATGCCGATTTACGAAATCTACTATGTCACCGCGAAACTTCGAAACGGTATTTACAAATCGAAAGACATCCTGGAGCTGCAGGAAATAGCCGAGGAAGAAGGCATGTGGAATATGCGCGCCAGCGGCTGGCGGAAAGTTTTGGAAGGAATCACGACCGTCGAGGAAATTCTTTCCATAACGATGGGAGAATAGCGCGCGATGAGTCGATTTACATATACCGTCCAAGACAGTCAAGGCGATACTTCCACCGGCAGTCTCGAAGCGGGAGGTGAAAACG
>JBFIEP010000715.1:0-1707 GCA_041603335.1 Elusimicrobiota bacterium
GTCGGTTTCCAACCACTTATAAAAGTAGGCGGTCTCCCAAGAGCGGGCGGCCTTCGCCTTTCCCAGAATTGCACCTGCCTGATATCCGATATCGTCGCGCGCCGTATCTCCCGCGTTAGAACGCGCTGACACACCGCTGGTATTTTTAATGAAAGTTCCCTGCAGCTTAATCGGCAGCGATTTAATCTTATTACTGACCTCACCGGTCAACTCGGCCACCGCAAAATCATTCGCAAGCGACCCGCTTCCGGAACGACGATTACCCTCTTGCGTCGTGCTCTGACTAAAGGTCGAAAACCGCTCATTAACCCACTCATGCCAAGCGACTCCACCCGCCAGGCCGAACCCGTAGGGCAAAGAGGCTTCCCCAACCAACTGCTGGGAAAAAAGCCACTGCTGCGCTTCGGATCCTGAATCCTCATCGACGACCATCTGCATCGCGTTCAAGGAGACCCTTCCCCATCGCAGCTGCTGGCTAAATCCCTCGGGGTTATAATCAGCATCGAATACGAGGTTTGAAGTCGTTAGCGACCAAAGCGGATTCTTAATTTTCCCCCCGCTTAAGGTCAAATCCCCAATAAGTGTTTGTCCGGGATGCCACTGTAAATAGACGCGATTAATGACGATTCCCTTTCCGCTTCCCAAGTTATCAAAGCTTTGATTCGGAGATGTCTGAGATCCGGATCCCGAGGCCAACTGCAGACCCACCCGAAAATCTTCAGGAAGATCCACCAGCGCATTCAGACGAAGGCGGAATCGATTCCGGGAACGCGAAAGATTTCCGGCGGAACGCTTGGCGGAGTTATCATGCCGGAGGCGAAGATCCCCGTTAAGCGTAAGACTCTCAACAAGATTCTTCTTTTCCGAAAGAAATGATGTTTCACGAAGCTTGAGAACCTGAGCATTTCCCGGGCTTACAAGAAGGGTCGACGCAACTGCCAGCACAAATCTGTTCATGCTGAAATTATACAGCTTAGCGTGCCGGGGCTAGAACTCTGACGAATCGGCCATGAGCGACTCAAACCGCTCTTGGCTGAAGAATTCAGCCGGTGTCGGCAGGCCTTCCGGCGGGGCCTTGGGGGTCAGAGGCTTCCAACCCGTGCGGTGGAGCATATTAAAGAAGGCGAGGAAGAACGCGACATCAACGTCGTCATAATACATGTTCACGTTCTCATAACTGTTGATCTCGGCATTTTTGGTGTAGTTATAAGAACCAAACAACATCAGCTTTCCATCAACGATCATGTATTTATTGTGGTTCTTTTCCCAAAACACATTCCCGAACGGGTTGGGCCCGGAGAGAATCTTCACATCAAACCCGTAGTAAGCGAACCAATTATCAAGCTTCATTAACTTCGACTGCATACTATCGAGGACAAGCCGGATTTCAATTCCCCGGTTTTTCGCGATCAATAACTCCTCGGCGATACGCGCCGAATAGAAACTAAACATCACAATATCAATGGAAGTATCGGCCGCGCGGATCGCTCGCAGAATCGTATCCTCGATCATGCCTTCCGGTGAAAACGCCTGTTCCGGGAACTTTTCCCCGTTATGCTCAATGGGCATCTTGGTATCGATGGGGGCGTGTTCCGGACGCTCCCTCGCCCACTTATGCGCCTCGGCCTTTTCAAATACAACCGAGTGCTCCCACAGCCACGCATACATTTCCTTATAGGACTTAACGCGCGACGCCTTATCTTCAAA
>JBFIEP010000716.1:0-1706 GCA_041603335.1 Elusimicrobiota bacterium
CAGCGGGCCGGGGCTAGCGGGCATTCGAATAAGAAAACGCTTTCCGGAAGATTAAGGGAGGACGCTTGCTCGGCGCGAATGCGCAAAAGCTCAAGCCAAGCTTCCTCGCAGGTATAGGATAACAGCGGTGAGGCGAGCGCGGTCAAGCGGGTCAAGCATTCCCACATCACAGTCTGGGCCCCGCGCCGCAGGGGGTCATTAGTCTTAAGGGTATAAACTGAATCCTTACGGACATCGAGATAGAATGCGGAAAGGGTCAGGTTGCAAAAATCAACGAGCTGGATCGCGGCCTTCCGGAATTCGAAATCAGAATACGACTGACGAACACCCTCATCCAGCACGGCAAGGCGCGTAAGGATGAAGCGTTCGATCTCCGGAAGGCTCTCGTACGCCACCGAATCTTTCGCCGGGTCGAAATCGCATGTGTTGCCCAGGAGATACTTAAAGGTGTTTCTAATCTTGCGGTAGGTATCTGTCGGCCCTTTAAGAAGCTCCTTGGAGAGGCGGACGTCTTCGGAGTAATCCGTAAGCGCCACCCAAAGACGCAGCACATCCGCGCCGAGTTGGTCGACGACTTCCTGCGGCTTGACGGTATTCCCAAGCGACTTACTCATCGCACGCCCGTTATTATCGAGGACGAAGCCATGCGTCAAGACGGATTTATAAGGAGCCTCGCCATTGACGCCAACCGCCACGACGAGAGAACTCTGGAACCAACCGCGGTGCTGATCCGATCCTTCCAGATAGAGATCGGCGGGGATCTGATCTTCTTCAAGCACGCCCAACCAGGAGGCACCCGAGTCCATCCAAACATCGAGGATATCGGTTTCCCGCTTAAATTGTCCTTTACGCTTCGGCATGAAATCCCAATTCAGACATCCTTCAACGGGGTCGGAACCGAACACGACGTTTTTATCCGGATCGGTGAACCAGAAATCAGAGCCGTCCCGGGCGACCTTTTTTTCGATCGCCTCGAGCACCTCATCATCGGCCATTACCGCACCGTCGTCCACGTTGGTGAAAATCGGGATAGGGGTTCCCCACAAACGCTGCCGGGAAAGGCACCAATCAGGACGGCTCTGGACCATCGCCATAATCCTGTCCCGGCCCTGCGTTGGATACCAGCGGACCTTATCGATAGCGCGGACCAAATCCTTGCGCAGGTTCCCTTTCGAAACCCCCAAGAACCACTGTTCGGTTGCTCGAAAAGCGATAGGATTGCGGCAGCGCCAGCAGTGCTGATAATTATGTTCGATCTTACTCACCGCGAGCATGCGTCCGGCGGCGGTAAGCTGCTCGATCACTGCGGGATTTCCTTCTTCAAAAATTTTGAGGCCCGCCAATTCAGGGCCGGCTTCATCGGTATAACGCCCGCGGCCGTCAACAGGGCAAAGGATTTCAAGCCCGGCCTTCAGCCCGGTGATATAGTCGTCTGCTCCGTGGCCGGGGGCGGTATGCACAGCACCCGTTCCGTCTTCATCGCTCACGTAATCGGCTAAGACAGCCTTTGACTCGCGGTGCGGGAATTCTGTTTTAAAGGCAAAGGGAGTTTCAAAGACAACACCCGACTCGACAACTTCTTTTCCCGTCAGCGTTTTCAAAACCGTATGGGACTCGGCTTTTATCGCCTTCAACACTGCATCCAGGCGGGCCGACGCGACCAATAAAATTCGTTTCCCGAAATCGGGGAGCTCGGTTTCAACAAC
>JBFIEP010000717.1:0-1703 GCA_041603335.1 Elusimicrobiota bacterium
GACGCAGGCTTCGCCCGCGTCCTTAAATCGATTGGAGTCATAATCCGTCCGATAGGGATCCGGGTACTCTTCATGATGCACCCCGGAAAGAAACGGGCCAAATGACGCCCGCTGGGTGACCTTGCTCGAAGTCAGACTCATTGCTCCATAGGAGCGCCCGTGAAAGGCACCCTTAAACGCGATCAAGGATTTCCGCCCGTCCGAATTCCGGACAAGCTTAATCGCGCCTTCGACGGCTTCGGTTCCGGAATTAGTCAGGAATACGCGCTTCTTGCTATTGCCGGGCGCCAGTTTTGCGAGACGCTCGCACACCGCAGAGAAGTTCTCGTAATACCAATCCGTCGAGCACATGCTGAAGAAATTCCCCGAGGCTTCACGCACCGCTTCGACAACCTTAGGATGGGCGTACCCGGTGGACGCAACGGCAATCCCCGCCATCCAATCGATAAATCGATTTCCATCGACGTCTTCGACCATCGCTCCTTGACCGTGAGAAACCACCAACGGGTAGCACTTTATGTAGGAAGTCGAGGAATTATCCTTATCGCGCTTAATGATTGACCGCCCTTTAGGTCCGGGAGGCGGGACAACGATGCGCGGATAATCCTGCGTCTCACCCTTGGGTTTACTCTTGGTCTTGACGGGCATTATTCCTCCACGACGCAGCGGGTTTGCTCCCGCATGAACTGGGCGACATAGTACGGACCGCAACCGCCCTTACCTGTGGAACCCGAGCCTTTCCAACCGCAAAACGGCTGCGCGCCCGGCCAGGCGCCCGTTGTGGATCCAGAACGCTTGTTCACATAAAGCACACCGGTCTGGATTTCATTGAAGAATTTATCGACTTCTTCCTGCTTCTTCGAGAAAATTCCTGCCGTGAGACCGTAATCCGCCTTATTTGATTCCCGAATCGCCTGATCCAGAGAATCCACCTCTCCGATAGAAAGGAAGGGAGTGAAGTACTCTTCAAAAAAGACCTTGCTCTCAAGCGGCGCGGTCACTACCGTCGGCTCCAGGTAAAATCCTTTGTCGAAAATCCCGCCGGTGAGGCGATTGCCCCCAACAAGAATTTCGCCATCCTTACGGGCGAGCGCGACGGCCTCCTGCCACTTCTTAAACGCATTTTCATTAATCACCGGGCCGAAATAAACATCCTTCTGGGTGGGATCTCCCTTGGAGATTGCAGCGGTCTTCTCAAGAATTTTCTCGGTCAGTTCCTTCACAATCGACTTATGCGCATAGACACGCGAGCACGCCGAACACTTCTGGTTCTGCAGCCCCCAGGTCGACTTCACAATTCCTTCTGCGGCCGCATCGAGATCGGCCGATTCCATCACGATTGTCGGGTTCTTCCCCCCCAGTTCCATGAGGCAGGGCTTTACCCACTTTTTGCTCAAACGCTTATAAATATGAAGGCCGACCTGGTTAGAACCCGTAAAGACAATACCGTCAACATCCTCATGAGCCGTTATCGTGTCCCCCATATCCCGGCCGCGGCCTGTCAGGAAGTTGAAGGCTCCGACCGGAATACCCGCTTCATGATAAAGCTGGGCCAATTTATAACCGGTCCAGGGAGCGTCGACAGCCGGCTTATACACCAGCGTATTTCCCGCGACGAGCGCTGCGGAGGTCATACCGCAGGAAAGGGCTAAGGGGAAGTTGAAAGGAGAGAGACAGACGAACACCCCGAACGGCCGCAGGAC
>JBFIEP010000718.1:0-1697 GCA_041603335.1 Elusimicrobiota bacterium
GCCATGGTATGACAGTCGAGCCCCAAAACGGCGGAGGACGGCACCCGCCTCAAGCGTTGATGATACGGCCGATGATACTTCTCAAGCAGCGTCTCAATTAAGGAATCGGAAAGCGGTTCATTATAAATAGGCACATCCCAACACGTATGCGTCTTCACGACACCGTCTTTTCGTATATCATCTTCGGCCCGGTTTAAGTCCACAAACGCGCGGCCCACCGAGGCCGATCGATGGGAAATAACCTTTTCGTCGAAGGCATAGGCTTGCGAGGCTCCCACGTCGCCATCCGCCGCGATCTCTCCGGCATTGAGTCTGCTTAGCTTCCGAAGTTCTTCCGGCGTATCGAGTCCCGAGTGGGGGACTGAAATCAATAACGGAAGAGGGTTCATCTGCTTGGACCGCCCGCTCCGCCGTCCCGTCTCGGATCGGCGACGCCTACAAAAAAACCGCTTTCGCGCATAACAAACTGCACGCACCCCAAAAAGAAAGAGAACCGCTCGCGATCATCGATTTCAAATTTTCTTTTCTTAAGCGCCTTGATGATCTTCGCGTCGCCTACCTGCCGCTCAATGGAAACGGTCCCGTCAAGCGCACAATGAAGGCGGCGGGCGCTTACCGCGGAAAAAGGCGATTCCCCACGCCGGATGCGGAGCAACACCTGAAGAATAGCCGAAGAGATGCGCTCCGATCCCGGCGAGCCGATGGCCAAGATAGGCCGGCGGCCCTTAAATAGCAAGGTCGGAGCGACACTCGCCCAGGGGACGGCATTCGGCCGCAAGGAATACGGATGCGCGGGATCGTCCGTTTCAAAAGCACTCATATAGTTGTTGTAGAGAAACCCCAGACCCGGCGTCGCGCAGCAGGAACCGTACACCCGTTCGATGGACTGCGTCAACGCAACGGCGTTTCCTTCGTTGTCCATGACGGAGAGATGCGTCGTTTCCCCTCTCATCTCAACGGCGGCTTTAATTTTTTTTGCGGTGCGCTCGGCATAATCCTGAGACAACATCCGCTCCTTTCGAACCTGCGGGAAATAATTAGGATCGAAGGGACGATCCTGACGGTCCTCATACGCTTGACGAATCAACGCCGCGAGTGCGGTTGCACCTAATTCCGAATCAAGATCGTGATACCGTGCCGGCAATTTCTGCACAAGGTTGGCCATCTCAAGGAAAGCCCGGCCTGCTGCCGGCGGCGGAAAGGAAACAATTTTCTCTCCCCACCACTTGCCGCGAAGCGGCTCGCGCTCGATGGGTCGGGGGATTTGCGCGAGATCATCCAGGCGAATAAGGCCGCCATGCCGCTGCATATCAGCATCGATGGCTTGGGCGATCTCTCCGCGGTAAAAATCCTTGGTCCCGTATTTTGCGATCCGTTCAAACGTTCGAGCAAGAACCGGCTGCTTAAATAAATAGCCGACTTTGGGGATCATGCCCCCCTTTTTTAAAAAGAAACGCCCCCCGGTATTCTCTTTAAGTCCCTTATAGGCTTTTTTGATAAGGGCGACCGACAACGGAGAGAGCTCATATCCTTCTTTGGCGATATGAATCGAGGGTTTCAGAATCGTGGAGAGCTTCAGGCGTCCGTACCGCCGGCGCATATAATCCAGAGTTGCAGGCGTGCTCGGAACTGTCGCCGCCCGGTAGCCGCGCAGCCGCACCTTTTTCGACAGCGGGGCCAACGATGTCCGGTTAGGC
>JBFIEP010000719.1:0-1688 GCA_041603335.1 Elusimicrobiota bacterium
CATCGCTTCATAAGCGTTTCGCAGTACGTGATAGACCGTTGTGCGTAATGCCTCGGGGGAAAAACGAACCGGAAGGGGAGTCGGTTCCAAACGCCGCAAAACGGTGATTCCGCGACGGCGCAGTGAAGGTTCCCAGGCACCGAGGACTGTCTCGATGACTTTTCCGGGACGTCCCAGTTCAACGGTTTCTCCGTCTGCATCCAGTAAATGGCGAAGGGCTTTGAGCGCGTCTTGTGCGCGGACAATTTCTCCAGCGGTCATTTTGAGAAGCGCACGGTGTCCGTCCCCGAGTCTGGCCCCGGAAAAACGTTTGAGGTGGCTGTAGGCGGCGGCCATGGGTTTCTCCAGGAATTGTGCAACACGCTTCCATGCCGGATTTAAAACAGGGTCAACCGGGGGAAGAACAACATCTGCTTTCTCCGGGATGGTCCCCGGTTTCACGTTTATCTTCCCGCCGCGCAACTGGTCTTCCAGTTCCCGGCACCGTGTTTCGAATGCGCTGAGGGATTCAACGGAATCCTCCAGTTGCCGGGTTTTATCCTCGGCTTGTCCAAGGAGGGTTTCCAGCCGGCTGCGTTCTCCTTCCCATTCCGCTTGGGATTTCCAATACCGCGCTTCGAGCTCGCGAATCTGTCCTTGTGATTGTTCGACCTCTTCCCTCCGGCTCAACCGTAGTCCGTTAATCTCCGCCTCTAAGCGTTCGTTTGCATCCCGGAACCTTTGAGTTTCACTGTCAAAGAGATTTTGGGCTCCTTCGTTTTCCCGCTCAATGGAAAGAAGACGCTTCTCAAGATACTCCCGGCGTTCGCGTTCTTTGGCGAGTTCATCTTTGAGGGATTTCAAGTCTTCGACCGCCTGGTCGCGTTCCCCGCTGGAATCGGTCTGGAGAGCTTCCAGTTCAGAGGCAAGAGACTCGGCGCGTTCCCGTTCCCGGCTGCGTTCTTTCTCGGCTTTAAAGAGCCTGAATTCGATATCACGCTTTAGTTCGAGGACTTCAACAAGCCTCGGGTCGGTTTGGTGTTTTTCAGAGCTGTGGGATAAGGCGCGTTCGGTTTCGCCGCTTTCGAGAGACGCGACATCATCGAGTAGACGCTGCATGCGTCGGCGGGTGGTTTCAAATTCCTCTTCGCTCACGTTGTCCCTTAGATCATCTCGGATTCCGCCCCTTCGGCGGAAATATCAATTTGTCCTTTCGAGGCGAGGGCGTAAACCTGTTGGAGAACCTTCGAACGGGCTTCTAATACCTTTTCACGGGTTTGGGGAGT
This sequence comes from Elusimicrobiota bacterium, assembly GCA_041603335.1. Classification (GTDB taxonomy): domain Bacteria; phylum Elusimicrobiota; class Elusimicrobia; order UBA1565; family UBA1565; genus UBA1565. The sequence continues at coordinate 1,266 of JBFIEP010000719.1, forward strand.
GTCGACCGATTCGCGCACGATATTGCGCGTTCCCGCCGGTAATTCTTTGAGGATCACCTCAATGACCTGCTCGGAGGCCCCGCGTAAAGCGAGCCCCCAATCGGCATAGGTGATGGCCATGATGAGACGGCGTCGATCGGTTGTTTTGAGATCGGCTATCGCCTCAAACGGGAATACAGATCGTTCGACGGCCTCCGCACCCGTGGGATCCCGCGACATGAGTTCTCCGAGTAATCCTTCCCGCTCATCAAGCGGCATGCGGCTAAGAATGCGTCCAAGACGATCCGTTCCCCGCACTCCGAATTCGACCTTTGTTTTAATCCGGGTTTCCAGCATGGAAAGCTTTTCGGGATCTGCCATTTTAAGCTGCATCATCTCCCCGGATGTTTCCGCTTGGAGATCGGCGGAAAGAAACGAGAAGAG
>JBFIEP010000720.1:0-1685 GCA_041603335.1 Elusimicrobiota bacterium
GACCTCGCCGTTGCTGCTGGTCGGGACCGAGAAGCCCGCGAACATCCGCCCGATTCAAATGGTTAAGGAAGAGCACGCGCCTCCGCCTGTGATTCAAGCCGGATAAAAAAACCGAATATCACCGATCTAGTAGCCCCGACCTCTATCGTCGGGGCTGCGGTTTTTTAGGCCAATTTATTGCCGTCCGGTCATTCTTGCGCAATCGGCATTATCATATGGATTCCGATACCCCGAACAGATTGGACTATAGTCGGATGTCTGATACGTTGGATGGACTCGTGGGTGCGGTTAAAGAGTTGCGAAAGTAGCGCCGATCCTAGATATAGGTCCTCACGCTCCCTTATGAACTTTACATCATATGTGATCTAAAGTTCATAAGGGGATGGAGTCACCGTAAATTCCCGGATAGATTCCCCGAAAATCTTAAGGTGCCAAATTGGCACCTTAAGATTTTCTTTGATTGGACCGTTCAAATTCCCATCCCTTGAGGGAACCAATTGAGCCGCTCAATCGTAATAAACGTATGCAAGAAAAGGATATTGATGATGCCTGGGTACGTTCTCGAATTCGACATGTTCGGGGAAAAGCGGTCATGTTAGACCGTGATCTTGCAAAACTCTATGATGTTGAAACGAAGGTTTTAAACCGGGCAGTACGACGGAATATTGAGAGATTTCCAGAAGATTTTATGATCGTGCTAACGGAGCAGGAATGGTCCATCTTGAGGTGCCAAATTGGCACCTCAAGTTCGTGGGGCGGACATGGCCGCTTTCTCCCAATAGCGTTCACCGAACAAGGGGTCGCTATGCTTTCAAGCGTGCTCCGCAGTAAGAGAGCAGTCCAAGTAAATATCGAGATTGTGCGTGCCTTCGTCGAAATGCGACGAACCAAAGTCGTTCATCAAGGACTCGCACGTCGAATGGAATTAATTGAATATCGTCTTCAGGGGTTCGGAGAAGAAATCCAGAACATCTTTCGATTGATTCGGGATATGATCGAAGAGGCGGAAGATCCGCCTAAAGAAATCGGGTTCAAGCCGAAAGAGAATTGAAAGTTACGGTCGTCCGCCGCGCAGCAGGCGAATGGCGTCCTTCTTAACGCAGGCCTTTACGGCGCAGCGTTTTCCCCACGCATGGGAGGACGCGATGTCCGGAAGGGATTGAAGCCGCTTGTATTCGGTAATCGCTTCGCGGTGTTTGCCCAGCAGGTCGTGCGTGAGTCCGTGGTACAAGGTCAATAGCGCTTTGTATTCAGAGGGTTTCGTTTCATGCGCGATGGTTTCTGTTAGCCAGGCGTTCGCGGTGAGAAGATAGTTGTGATTCAGGCAATCGGGTCCTAATTGTCCGCAGATGGTTCCAAGCTGTTTCCTCTCGAAAGTTTCCGGTTCGGACCGCAATCGGTCAAAGACCGCGCGCATGGCCGACCGCGACGCTTCGGGGGATTGGCTGCGATGGAGCAGGGCGGCATGGATAAACCCGTAGTAAGGGCTTGCGGGGAATTTAGAGTGGAGATCTTTGACGACATCAAAGGCGGCTGTGTAGTCGTGCTCGTTCATCATATAGATCGTGAGGAGAAAACCGGCCGCTTGGTTATTAGCGAATCGTCCCTTTGAAATGGAATTTCTAATCCGCCGGATTCCCCGGGAAGCGTTGCCCGTTCCTCGAAAAAGGAGTTTTGCGCCGAAC
>JBFIEP010000721.1:0-1682 GCA_041603335.1 Elusimicrobiota bacterium
CGGCGCAAGAGCGAAGCTCGTGCGCCGCCGCCAACAGCCGCGCGATCTTATCCGCGATGAGCGCTGAGCAGCCTGTAGAATCCGCGCTCTACTCGAAAGAGTATTTTCTAAATTCCTGCGGCGGTATTGAATTCTTCGAGCGCTACGGTCCAAAGGTTCTTAAGCCCGCCGGACAGGGCTCGTTTCTTGCCGCGGGCGTTAAAGAAGGCATGCGAATCCTCGATATCGGCTGCGGGCGGGGAGAATTGCTGTACCGCGCGCGCGAGGCCGGAGCGGAAGCGATTGGAACCGATTATGCCGAGGCCGCGCTTGATGTTGCCGCAGAAGTTTCGGGTTGTCCCGTTTTGCGGTGTGATGCGAAGAAGCTTCCGTTTGCAGATGCGTCGTTCGACCGCGTGTTTTTGATCGGCGTCATCGACCATTTGCACGATTGGGAAGGTGAAGAGTGTTTCGCCGAGATTCGCCGGATTTTGCGTCCCGGCGGGTTTGCGGTGATCCATACGTGCGTCAACCGGTTCTACTTTAAGGCTTTGACCTACGCGTTTCGCATGAAGTTATGGCGGATCGTTCGGGCGATTGGAATTCCAATGTCCGAGCCGAATCCGCCCCGCTCCGACGAAGATGAGGATCTTCATGTCAATGAGCATACGTATTGGCATTTGAAACGATTTTTTTCGGGGATTGGTTGGGACGCCGATGTTCAGTGTGTCCCTAACTCCAAACTTTTGATTCCGTCCCTCTACGGTGATGACCGTCCAAAGGATTTTCCTATCAAGCCCGCGCCTCGTTGGAAGCGCGCGCTTTATTTCGGATTGCTGCTGCATTGGCCGCTGGATCGTTTCTTGGCGCGTGAATTTCTGGTGGTAGCACATCCGCATGAACCGTAAGGATCTTGTCCCTGTTGGGATTCTTGCCGCAGCTGTCGCGGTGCTCCATGCACCCGTTCTCTTTGGCGGTGGGATTTATTTTCATAATGATCTGACCCATATTACCTTCCCGTGGCGGGTGCTTTCCGCTGAGCAGCTGCAGCGGGGCATGATGCCTCTTTGGAATCCGTATGCCTACTTCGGCCTGCCCTTGCTTGGCAACATGCAGACAGGCGTCCTGCACCCGTTTGCCGCGGTGTTTAATTTCTTTTCGTATGCGACTGCGCTGGGCTGGTTTCTTTGGCTGCAGCAAGTCGTGGGCGCGGCGTTCGCGTATCTATGGCTTCGTTCGAAGGGGATGACGCGCCCCGGCGCGACTGCCGGAGCGGCGCTGTTGTCTCTTGGGGGCTTTGCCGTCGCGTATCTGCAATTTCCCAACATGATCGGAGTCGTTCTGCACGCGCCGATGTTATTGTTATTCGCAGGAAGGCCTCTTCTGTTCGGGCTCGCGGCAGGTGTCGCGTTCTTTGCGGGCTACCCACCCTATTGGGGATTTCTAATTCCAATGGTGTGGGTGTTGGGGAAAAAAACCGATTGGAAGGGACTTGCGATCGCCGTGATGTTGTCGGCTGTGTTGTGGATGCCGGGTGCGGAACTGGCGAAGGCATCCGCGCGGGGCGGGCAGGGCTTGGGAAGGATCGAAAGGACGCGCCAGTCTCTTCGTCCTTATCAACTTCTTGGATTAATACACCCTGAAGTCGCACGGCAATGGGACTTCAGGCAGCAAACACCGCGTCCGTACAGACAACAGGTGCA
>JBFIEP010000722.1:0-1670 GCA_041603335.1 Elusimicrobiota bacterium
ACACGGGATGCGGGATGAGCGAGGATCAACTTGACCGCGTATTCGACCGTTTTTACCAGGTCACCGGACAAAAACATAGCTCCAATCGCGGACTGGGTTTAGGCCTCAATATCGTGCATGGTCTGGTAAAGCTGCATGGCGGACGCATTTGGGCGGAAAGCGAAGCAGGCCGCGGTTCGAAGTTCCACTTCACCTTACCTACCAGCCCCGACGGGATCCCCTCGGGTTCCACTGAAAGCGACGACATTCCTATCTCGCTCAATAACTAAACCCTTCCTACCAGTCCCAACAATCCGTAGGCCCAAAGACCTTTCACGTTTACCTCAACGGCCTAGGCGGACCCCAAAAACAATTCGATACCGTTGCTCCATGCAAAAGACACCGTTGTGCCTGCTGTCTGCCGTTGCCCTGCTGCTTCCGGCCGTCTCGCCGGCAGCCGCGCGCGTCGTTGTTGGTGCCGCCGCACGCTCCGCAACGTTCGCCCCGACTCCGCTCGGTTCCTTAAGAGCACCCCTTGTTGTTCCGGGGATGACCGCGCCAAGCCTCATTGCACCCACATTGAGTCTTAATACCGGTCTCCCGACCTCGCTTCCGATCCTGGAAGCCGGACTGCCGGTCACCCTCTCGCCCAAAACAGTCGTTCAGTCAGCCGAACGTCAAATGAAGCCGCTCCCGGGCATTCGAACGAAAGCAGGGCCGATAGCCGAAGCCGCTCCTAATAATAGGAAGGCAAAAAATCCTGTACGCCGGGTACTGGAACAAACAGCGAAACAGTCCAAAGCAATCGCGAAGACAAATCTTACCGGAGCCCGCATTCAAGCCGGCCGTCTTTTCGACGGAACAGGAAAACTCCGCGGAACTGTCAACGCAGCCGATGCTCAGAACTGGCGCAACCCGGACTGGTCCGAAGACCGCCGCATCAACAAGGCGCTTCAAGCCCTCTACAACTCCGAGACCGGAACCGCCCTCTACGATGATGTCCGGCGCAATCAACCCAACCTTCGAATCCGCATCGATACCGACAGGGATTCGTATTACGACGCACGCATGCGTTGGGAAGAAGGAAACCCGGTCCTCTATCTAACCGAATCGCTTGTTGATAATGAGTCCAAAGAAGCCGTCGCTGCCTATATCGCGCGCGAGTTCACGGATCTCTACTTCATCGACTTCCCCGCATCGGTTGAAATGAATTACCTGGCCCATGGCTCAATGCTGCGGGTTTTCGCAGAACTTACCGACAGCGGTCTCTCCCAGTACAACTACTGGTGGGATCAATCCAAAGATCAGCGCGTCGGAAACGCCTACGCCTTTGAAAGCTACTACGGCTCCTGGAAAACCGCCGCGTACAACAAAGCCCGCTACGGAACGGCCATTCGCCGCTCGGAGTTTTTTAAATACTTAAGGGATCAGGATATTTCCAATAAAGATCCGAATTCGAGCAAGACCATCCACCAACACTACCAAGCCGGCAGCATCAACTACTCGACCTACCGCAAGTTCGCGCGGCAGTTCGGGGAACTTACCGACGCCGAAGCCTCGTGGTTCGGCAACACGAATCGCTGGTAAGCAGGGACTAGGAGAACATCATGAAATTCAAAAACTGGCTGCCGGTTTTATTAGCTCTCGCGGTGGCGTCAATTCCCGCCGGAGCGGTCGTCCCGAAGGATTGG
>JBFIEP010000723.1:0-1669 GCA_041603335.1 Elusimicrobiota bacterium
GGGTTCCGGCGCACCGACTTCGAAAAACTCGATGCCTGGTACTCGCGTACCCAAAAGAAGACCTTAGCCACGGCAAATAGCCGATTTATCTCCGGGAAGGTCACCGGCAAGAATTCCGCGGAGCTCAAGAAAAAACTTGAATTCGTTAAAGACATGAATCGCAGTATTCAGAAGGACCTGGATCGTCAATTGGATGGCCTTGCCAAGGAATACCGGAAACGCCGCTTGGCGATCTACAAAAACGCCGGATTTCGATATAAAGACAAAAAAACCGTCGAGATTGATATTCCGGCGATGGTTAAACGCAATTGGAAGCGCGTGCGTCCCATCGCGAATGGATTCTCAAAGATTTCCTCGAGCAACCGATACAGCCAAGAAGATCTTGTCGCGGCAACCACGGCCTGGATTCAAACCTCTCTTCGCTACGAAGTCCCAGCCGACAATGAAGGATCCCGTACCGTCGCGGGTATCATGCCGCCTCCCAAAGCATTGATTATGGGCCAAGGCGACTGCGATACGAAGACCGCTCTATTAGCTTCCGTTCTTATGAATTGGCCCAAAATAAAAATGGTCGGCCTTGGAATTCCAGGACACTATCTCATGGCGTATCAACGAGCGCCCCGGCGCGGGGATATCTATATCGAGTATAAAGGGCTCCCTTACGTCATGATCGAATCCGCAGGTCCGGCGTGGCTCGCTCCGGGGAAGGTCGGTCAGGGAACCAAAGATTATCTTAACAGCGGACGCAATTTCAGGATACAGCCCCTATCGGGCTGACCAGGAGATCATCGATGTTTTGGACGCAAATAATTCTGAGTCTTGCCGAGTTCTTCCTCACAATTTTTCTTGCGATATTTGTTGTTTTCTGGAGCTACAAGAGTTTCGACAAAATCAACACGCGTTTCGATGCGCAAAAGGAAATTTACGGGGGAAATGTCGCTGTCGCGATTCTCATGGCTGCACTCATGTACTCGACTTCCCTGATTATGCGTGAGTCCATTTACCCTGTCATTAGTATTTTGACGATGGCTTTGACTAATTCCGGAGGTGGGCAAAGTCTTATCGGATTATTGTTCTATGCCATCGGCCATCTCTTCTTCGGATTTCTCCTAGCGGTCGGTTGCGTCCAATTTGCCATGAAGTTCTTCTCGTTGCTTAACCACGAAATGGATGAAGTAACGCAGATCAAAAAGGGAAATACTGCCGTCGCTGTGATTATGGGAGCGGTCATTATTATCGTCTCGCTTTTTATGGAGCAAGGCGTGAGTTCACTGACGAAATCCCTCATCCCGCAACCCGAGCTCGGGGAATTGCGGGTTATGGACTGAGGACCTATTTTCTAAAAGGTTCTTAGACCCTCCCCGAGAACGGGTTTTTCCGGCATCCTCATAAGGATGATGAGAATTGCCTTAGCCGCTGTTTTATGTCTCCTACCCGGTCTGCAATCCGCAGCACGCGCATCGCGCTTCTTTGCAAAAAAAGCTGGAAAACCCATCACTTTTAATTCCATTCAAGCTCCTGCGCTTTCCCTCGGCACCCCGGCGCTCGGCGCGCTGACCATTCCAACTCTGGAAACGGCATTACCGATGATCCCCGCTTCCCTAAAACCGCCTATTGCTGAAGCGCCGAAAAAGGTGCCGGTACGCCAGGCTCTCTCTAAGACCGTCCA
>JBFIEP010000724.1:0-1663 GCA_041603335.1 Elusimicrobiota bacterium
ACCTCAATGAACGACCCCATCCGCTTTTTATTCTAGCAAACCTACAGGGGTTGTCGGCCTTGGAAGCCTTCTTCTAGGCCGTGGAAATGCTTGATTTTTTCTTCCCCCCTTACCCAGCAGAGGTAGACTTCCTTGCCTTTGTGTCGACAGGGAAAATCTACGAGGGCCGGTTCAAGGCCCTTGGGAATCGCCCCAAGATCTAAAATCTTGCGTACCTGTTCGTTAACACTATTGACCAAAAATTCAAGCTGGGAGCGCATCATCGCTAATTCGGTTTCATCGGGATCGGAAATCGCTTCCATTTCGCGGAGGCGAAGTGCTTTCTTTTCCGCTTCATCACGCAGGCGTAGGGCATGGGTGAAGATCTCCTCACACTGAGGAATCAGGGCTTCGGCTTCTTTGAGCGTGAAGTATTTCAAGCCTTCGTTCCGGCAAGGGCGAGGACGCGTTTAAATTCTTGAGGAGTGACGGGTTGTACCGAAAGTCGGGAATTTTTAACCAGAACCATCTCCTTGAGGGCCGGGTCCTTTTTGATCACGTCCAGCGGGATCGGGGATGAAAACGCTTTTATGAATTTAACATCCACGAGGGACCAACGATCATCCTTCGGCTCTGGATAGGCTTCCCGAACAACTTCGGCAAGCCCCGCGACGGCTGATGGCTTGGCATTTGAATGGTAGAAGAGTAGGGTGTCGCCCTTCTTCATCGCTCGCATATTGTTGCGCGCCTGATAGTTCCGGATGCCGTCCCATTCCGTGCGTTTGGCTTTGGCTAGATCGTGTATTGAAAAGACTGAGGGCTCGGATTTCATAAGCCAGGCGGCCATGGTGCCCTTAGTAGTGGAGCAGGGAATGAACGTTGTAGTTCGCGAGCTTTTCCCTACCCTTAAGGAAGTCGAGTTCTACCAGGAAGCACACTCCTTCAACCTTTGCCCCTGCTTTTTCAAGCAATTGCGCGGAAGCGGCGGCTGTTCCCCCGGTTGCGATTAGGTCGTCGATTAGGAGAACCTTCTCACCGTTGGCGGCGGCATCTTCATGCACTTCGACCGTGTCGCTGCCGTACTCGAGATCGTATGAGAGTGAGATGGTCTTGTAGGGAAGCTTGCCCTTTTTACGGACCGGAATGACTCCCGCGTTGAGCTTCAGGGCCACGGCTGTCGCAAACAGAAACCCCCGGGATTCAACCCCCGCCACCAGTTGGATGCCTTTGTCTCTGTAGTGGTCCGCGATTTGAGTCACGGCGGCATCCACGGCTTTGGGGTTTGCGAGCAGCGGTGTGATATCTTTAAAGACAATCCCTTCCTTAGGAAAGTCGGGGATGTCCCGGATGAAAGGTTTGAGATCCATTATTTCTTCTTCGCCTTTTTCTTCGCGGCCTTCTTGGCTGTTTTTTTCTTAGCCGGCTTCTTCCCCGCCTCTTTTTTCTTTAAGGCACGGGCTTTCTTTGCTGCCGCCGCCTTTTTCTCTTTGGCGCGACGGGCGCGGGCATGCATTCCATAGTCAGCCGTGCGGCGGCCTTCAGGGATGATGTTGCCGAGGATATCCATGCGGGGTTTAGGGAGGTTCCAACCGGGCTGCAGGTTGGGGCTTCCCATGGGCCGGGGTTCGTTGAGTTCAATGAGTCCCATTCGGTTTGCGACGCGGCGCAGACGCAGCAGCGCGCG
>JBFIEP010000725.1:0-1663 GCA_041603335.1 Elusimicrobiota bacterium
GCGTCGACACCGGGTCCGAACATTTGGCGCAAATACGGTCTCGGCACCCAACGCGGCGGAATGTAGTACACATTCGGTTCCGTTCCAAACTGCGGATAAAGCGGAAGCGCAACCTTCGCAACTTTCACCAGGAAGTAGAGCGGGTTGTAGCGTTCTTCCCGCCACTGACCCGTTTTGGCGTCGATAGGAACAAGACCCTGAAGACGAATCTGCCCGACACACGCGGTCATGCAGCGCGTTTCGGTAGGAATGCCCCCGGTCATAGGCTCTTTTCCTTCAATCCGGGGATAACAGCCGATGCATTTTTCCGTGACACGGGTTTCCGTGCTATGCATGGTCTTCTTATATGGGCAGGCTTCCATGCATTTACGGTAGCCGCGGCAGCGTTCTTGATCGATGAGGACGATGCCGTCTTCCTTACGCTTATAGATCGCTTTGCGTGGGCAAGCGGCCAAGCAGGCGGGATAGGTGCAGTGATTGCAAATCCGCTGGAGATAGAAAAACCATGCCTTATGCTCTGGGAGCGACATTCCGGTCTTCGAGATACCAAGCTTCCCGCCTTCGTATTTAGTGGATACATCCTCGCCCATGTTCGGGAAGCGCCATTCTTTGTCGGTCGGGAGATAACCTAATACCGGCTCTCGCCCGGGTGCCGCTTCAAAGAGCGTCTTGCCCTTGTACGTACCGCTCTCCCACTTCATTCCGCCGGGATCGGCTTTGTTCAAAAGGTTCAATGTCTTCACATCCCAACCTTGAGGGTAACCCCCGTAAGGCTTAGTCTCTACGTTGTTCCACCACATGTGTTCCTGACCTTTTGAGAAGGTCCAGGTGGACTTACAAGCCATCGTGCACGTCTGGCACGCGATACATCGATTAATGTTAAAGACCGCTGAGAATTGCCACTCCGGATGAGACTCTTCATACGGATAATCCATCTCGCGGTTCAATTGCCAATTTTTTACCTTAGCCATGGGTGGGTGTCTCCTTTACTCCGAAAACCTCTTGGATCAACTCACGGATAAATGTCTCACCGCGGGTTTCCAGCACCGCATGGGTGCCTTGGTAGAACGGATCCTTAAACAATGCGAAGATTGCTTCCTGGTCATACCCAATCATCGCGTACTCCTCGATGAAGCAGGCAGCCATTTCAGCCTCCGCCTTTATTGCTTCCTCTTTCGGAAGATCCAGGATCAATCCGTTGAGGCTTAATGGATCGCCCTTTTCGAATTGTTTTTCAGCCATCTCAGCCTTTCACCGTGACATTCCCGCCTTCGAGGTAGCTGTTCATAAATTCGTCTTCAGCATCCGGGGAACGACCCGACTTCGCCGGTTCCCAAACTCCCTTGCCGCCGATTCCACCCTTTTCCGCCAGGGTGATCCGTACTAAGGTCTCCTTTGGGACCGTGTTAATCATGTGATTGTCGGTCTCTCCGCCCTCAATGAACTTCGTGGCAGCCTTAGCCTTGTGGAACAAGGTGTCGGTCTGATGCATCGGCATCTGCCACTCCCGGGTGATTGACTGCTGGGATCCGTAACGGAAGTTCGCCTGATATCCAGTCTCAGACATCGATTGGCCGTCAGGCCGCGTCTCATGACCCTTAACGGTTTTTTCCGTGGCGATCCACGTTCCATGCTTCATCATGACCACGTTGTAAGGATAAGC
>JBFIEP010000726.1:0-1659 GCA_041603335.1 Elusimicrobiota bacterium
CAGCGCACGGACAAAACCGCCGGAAGTAGCCAAGAAGCTTCTCAAAGATGCAGAACGCGCTCTGAAGAAGAAACCGCGCAGCAGTACACTCAAGCAGGCCGTCGCTCGCGCAAAAACGCAGGTTCTGGGATCACGCTATTACGAGGAAGCCCGCAAATTCGCGCGCATTGTCACGAAAGCGTCGCAGAATGACAAGAAGAGGGACTTTGTTATTGTAACGGGGGGCGGACCGGGCATCATGGAAGCCGCCAATCGCGGGGCATGGGAGGCTAACGGCAAAAGCATCGGACTGAACATCACATTGCCCCACGAGCAGTGGCCGAACCCCTACATGACGCCCGAACTCTCGTTCCAATTCCACTACTTCGCCATCCGCAAGATGCACTTTCTCATGCGCGCGCGCGCGATGGTGGCGTTCCCGGGTGGTTTCGGAACTCTCGATGAACTCTTTGAGACACTCACCTTGGTCCAGACAGGGAAAAAACACAAATTCCCGATTCTCTTGTTCGGCAGGGAATTCTGGACCCGCGTCGTCAACTTCCAGGCTCTCGTCCATGCCGGGGTCGTCTCACCCAAGGACATCGACCTCATCGAGTTTGTCGAAACAGCTGAAGAGGCCTGGGCGGCAATCAGGAAGTATTGGCGCAAGAATAAAACCAGTTCACGGAAACGGCGCAGCATTACCGCCAACCATGACGAGGCAAACGAATAATGGGTGTAACCACCGCCGTAGAACGCCAATTCGTGGCGACCGGGTTTGTCGTGGATGGAGATCGAACGTTATTGCTCTTTCACCGAAAGCTCCAAATGTGGCTTCCTCCGGGCGGGCACATCGATGAGGGGGAAACTCCGGACGCTGCGGTCATCCGTGAAGTACTTGAAGAAACCGGGCTTGAGGTCGAAATCATTCCCGATATTGAACAGCCGCTGGGGCCCAAAGCGGGGGTGGAACCGCTGCACCGCCCGCGCATCGTCCAATTGGAAGATATCCCGGATCCGAAGGGCTTCCATCAACACATCGACCTCATTTATTTCTGTCGAGCGATTGGGGGACGGCTGAACCCCGCGGAAGCCGAACTGGAACAACTCCGTTGGTTCAGCTACGAGGAACTCGCTGACGTTGCGATCACCGACGAAGTTCGCGACCATGCGCGGCACGCAATCGAGGAAATCGGATGAGAGGCCTTCTCGCCCTCGCGCTTATCACGGCCGGCACGACCGCCTTCGCAGCGGAAAGCGCGATGGTCGAAGCAACCGGCAACCCGTTATTGAAGCAAGGACTCATCCAACTCTACAACCTCGACTACGACAAAACCCAGGCATCCGCGCTCGCCTTCCGGAAAAAATATCCCGAAAACCCGTTCGGTCACTTATTCCTAGCCGGTGCGGCGTGGTGGCGCTACACGACCGAAAGCGAACAGCTGCGCCCCGATACGGATTTTCTCAACCGCTTTGACGACTATGTCGATGCGACGGTCGATGCCGCAAAACCTCTCATAAAATCGAAGGACATGGTTGCTCGAAGCGACGGCCTATTTACGGCCGGAATGGTACTCGGCCTTCGGGGACAGATGAAGCTCGCCAACGGTAAATTTATCGGCGCCTACCGGGACGGGAAAAAGGCGATGAAGTACCTTAAGAAATGCGTCAAGATTAATC
>JBFIEP010000727.1:0-1657 GCA_041603335.1 Elusimicrobiota bacterium
CGTCTACCGAAGAACCGTCTCCAGCGTTGAAGTATTCACCGCCCGTCGATGTGGCGAGCTTGCGGAGGGTATCCTCGTTGAGTTTTGTGATGGCGGGCTTTCCCGTTTCTTCATCCATCATGTACTCGACTTCACTGTTTGGATCGGTGGGGTCCTTGGGAATTGCGATTTTCGAGCCTTCTTTCGAGCCGACGCCGATGGTGTAGATGGTGATTCCGTTCTTGCGGGCGAGCTCAATGGCGTCGGTAAGATCCTGGCCGAAAATTTCTCCATCGGAGATGATGATGAGGAGCCGCTGACGGTCGCCGATTTTTTTCGCGTTCTTAAAGGTCTTGTTGACCATGTGTTCAATCGCGACGGCAATGTTCGAGCCGCCGCTGAGTCCACGCGCTTCGATTTCGAGGTCTTCGGCTTTGAACTTAAAGGCGTTGTAGTCGATCGTTAGCGGGACCGCCGTTCTTGCCGTGCCAGCGAAAGCGACCATCCCGATCCGGTCGGTCCCCTGCAGTTTGTTCGCGAATTCAACGAGGTTTTCTTCAATTTTGGCGCGGCGTCCATCGTCGCCGTAGAGTTCCGAGGAGGAAACTCCGACCGCGACGCCGACGTCCCGCCCTCCGAAATTCAGTTTTGCGTCTTTGTCTCCGAAGTTTGGGTTGCCCGCGGCGAGTCCGAGCATCAGGAACGCCGCGACCTTTAGGGCGAAGCGGCTTTGCCACGCTTTTTTCCCATTCCAGGTTTTAAAGCTCTTCGGAGCGGAATCGTCCATTGTCCGGGCGGCCTTCATGTTTTTGCGAAGTCCGTAGATCATTAGTCCCGCTGCGATGGCTGTAGCGGCGACTCCCACAACGAGGAGAAGCGGGCTTGAGAAGGCCACGGCGTGTCCTCCGAAGGAGAAGACCCAGGAGGTCGCTGTTGCTCCGCCGTCGGCGGTCGCGAAGGCAAGGGCCGAATTTGCAGAAACGTCTGCGACGTTCAAAATGTTTCCACCGGTAGCGCCGAGTCCGAGGAACGGCAGGGCCATCCATGCCCACGCCTTCTTTCCGGTTTTAGGGACCGCGCCGCGCTGACCTTCCTGCGCCTTTTTCTCGGCCTTACCTTGTTCTTCGATGAGCTTCTCAACGCCTTCTTTTACTTCGGAGTCAGAAGGCTTGGCGCCTTTCTTGTCGCCGTCTTTGGGTTTACCTTTGGATTTTCCGTTTTTCCCTTGCTGATCGCCTGCTTGGTCGCCTTCTTGGTCACCCTCTTGGTCGCCTTTCTGATCGCCTTTCTGATCACCCTTCTGGTCGCCTTTCTTATCGCCTTTCTTATCGCCTTTTTTTCCTTTCTTGCCTTTCTTTCCGTCTTTCCCTTCTTTTTGGTTCTTCTGCTGCTCTTTAAGCATCTCCATCGCGATTTCCAGGTTGTACTTCGCCTTCACGTTGGTGTGGTCCTTGCGGAGCGCTTCCCGGTAAAGCTGAATCGCTTGGCCAAGATCTTTGCGCATGATCGCGGCGTTGCCCATGTTGTAGATGACTTCCGCGGCCTTCGTTGGGTTTTCTATCCGGTTGAGATATTCCTTGTAGCTGGCAACGGCGCGGTCGATATCGCCCTGCCGGAGATAGGCGTTGCCCATGTTAAAGAAGATCTCCGGAATATCCGGGTGCTTCTCGAGAGCTTC
>JBFIEP010000728.1:0-1654 GCA_041603335.1 Elusimicrobiota bacterium
TCTCGATGACCTCCGAAGGCGTATCGCGCAGATTCCCGAGGATGTCGCAGCGATTCAGGCGGAAATTGATGAAGAACAATCCAAGTTAAAGGAAGTTCACGAGAAATCCAACGAGCTTCAAGCCAAAAAAAAGGATCTCGAAAATACCGTCGCAGCGAAAGAGGACTCCATCAAGAAGCACGAGGGTGACCTTAATCAGGTGAAGGCCAACGAAGCCTATAAAGCGCTTCTGAAAGAAATCGAAGATGCGAAAAAAGTAATCGAAGATTACGAGACCCAGATCTTGGAGATCATGGAGTCCGCAGATGAGGTTTCGAAAGAAGAGGCACGCATCAAGGGCGAAATCGACGGTTTTATTAACGAGCGCGAAGGCCATATTAAGGAATTAGAGTCGAAAAAAACCGAGCTTGAAGGTGAGCTTGCCAAGGGCGTGGAGCTGCGGAAGGCCGCGCTTGAAAGCGTTCCTTCCGAGCTTGCAACACTTTATGAAAAGACGCGCGAGCGCCGTAAAGGCGTTGCCATTTCCCGCCTGCACGATAACTCCTGCGGCGAGTGCCGCGTGAAGGCGACCCCCCAGAATTTGATTGACGTGATGAAAGGCGTGAAGATTGTTATGTGTGATAGTTGTCAAAGAATTTTATTGCCGAGTGACAAGAAGGAAGAGGAGACGGCCGCTTGAGCAAGCGGCTTCGTCTTTATGTTGACGGCGCATGCCGCGGCAACCCGGGTCCCTCTTCGGTTGGTGTTTACGCAGAAACCGAGGACGGCAAGGCTTTAAAGGAGTATCACCGCACGATTGGGGTGGCAACGAATAACGTCGCCGAATATTCGGCGATGGAAGACGCGCTGAAGATCGCCGAAGAATTGGGCGGGACGGATCTTACGATTCATGCGGACTCTTTGCTCATGGTGAAGCAGCTTAACGGTGAGTTTAAAATCAAGAAGCCGCATTTACGGGAATTTGTAGACCGGATTCTTGCCCACAAAGCGCACTTCAACTCGGTCACTTTCGTGCACGTGCGGCGCGAATTCAATACCCGCGCCGACCGGCTCGCCAATACGGCGCTTGATCTCCTAAAAAAAAAGACGGCTAACGCCGTCTAATCGATTTGGACGGCCGGAGGGCCGCCTTTTTACTTCGGTAAAGGGGAGGAACTTCCGAACTCCATAGGACGCGGTGCCCGTCGAAAGGCGGGAGGCCCGGAGCGAAAGGTCCGGGTCAAGGAAAGTGCCACAGAAAGTAAACCGCCTTGAACTTCGGTTTGAGGTAAGGGTGAAAGGGTGAGGTAAGAGCTCACCGCTCCAAGGGCAACCGAGGAGGCATGGTAAACCCCACCGGGAGCAAGGCATAGGGCGTTATGCGTGGTCCGCGTTTTTACGCCCGGTAGCTGCATTAGAGAAATGGTCCTCGCTCGGCTTCGGCCGAGGCACAGAATTCGGGGTATAGGCCGTCCTTAATTTTGGGGTCGTTCATTGAGTAACTGAAGTTATTCAAGTTATTGAAGTTGTTTTCGCGCTTCGTGCGCGATGCTCGCAGATTTGCTGTTCGCAAATCTGTGAGCTCCGGGGGCGTCCCAACTGCCTCAGTTCAGGTTATTCGGCTTAATAACTTTACTAACTTGAATAACTTCAGTTACTCAATGAACGACCCCAA
>JBFIEP010000729.1:0-1648 GCA_041603335.1 Elusimicrobiota bacterium
AGGGACTGAAATCCTTCGAGAAGGGAAGCGGGCAGAATCTGGAAAAAGGGACGACGCAGGTTATGCCGAAGGATCGGAAGAAATCCGGAAAGAAAGCGACGCCTAAGAAGAAGTCGCGCCGCAAAAAGAAAGCAGCTGGAAAGAAGAGGAAGCCTGCCGCAAAGAAGAAAAAATCCGAAGAGATCAACATCCCGGGGATGAATTAATATGGGCGAATTTACGTATTTAGAAATGTTTAAAGAGAGCTTTACGCTCGTGATCCTGCTTATCTGTTCCATGATATCGGTGAGTGTTACCGTTGAGAGATGGTGGTATTTCCGAAAGGCGAAAGGATCCGGGGACGCGCTCCTTGCGGCGGTTGGGAAATTGCTTCAAGCCGGAAAAGCGGATCAGGCTATGGCCGCGGCCAAAAAGGATAGTAAGGCGGTCGCCCGAGTGATCGAATACGGCCTTACGCATCGTGCCCGCCCCCGAAATCACATCGAGGATCTGCTGGGAACAAAAATCCTCGAGGAACGATTGAAGCTCGAGAAATTCCTGGTTGTTCTAGGGACCTTGGGCAATACCGTGCCCTTTATCGGGTTGTTTGGAACGGTTGTCGGTATTATTAAGGCATTTCGCGATCTGGCGCTTGCCGGTTCAGGAGGGCCTGCCGTGGTCGCTAAGGGTATCGCGGAGGCGTTGATCGCTACCGCCGCAGGCATGGCGGTTGCCATCCCGGCTGTCATCGTTTACAACTACTTTATGCGCAAAGTGAAGGACACCTCCGTCGAAATGGAAGTCACTTCTGCGCGGTTTATCGTCATGATCGGAGCGAAGTAAGAGGAACAACCCGTGGCCGGATCGCAAAAAGGACCGGATGAAGCAATTACCGATATTAACGTCACCCCATTGGTCGACGTTTCCTTGGTGCTTGTTATCATCTTCATGGCCATCGCTCCTTTTGCCTTAACGTCCGGCATCAAGGTCCTCGAATCCAAAGCCAAGGCCGCTGTCGGTAAGGTCTCCAAGAGTGAAAGCGTCAATATCAAGCTTGAACTCAGCGGAAAATTGACCGTCAACGGCAAGGAAACTAATTTCGAGGGCCTTGGACTCGTTGTCGCTAAGGCGCTGGCGGGGAAGGATCCGAAAAAGGCGATGACGATTCTGACCGCTGATGAGAAAAATCTCGTGGGAGATGTCGTTCGAATTCTTGATATCTCTAAGCAATTCGGCGCACGCAAGATTGCGATCATGCATTCCGCAAAAAAGAAGGTGAAGGGATGAGCCGCCATAAATCCCGGTTCACGCTTGAAGACGACGCGGTCGTCGGGATCAACGTGACGCCTCTAGTCGACGTTTGCCTCGTGCTCGTCATCATCTTTATGGTCGCGACGCCGATGATGTCCCAACCCGCCTTCGATGTCAATCTTCCGGTTGCGAAGACCGAAGAAGGACAGGAGGAGGATAAGGTCACCATTTCGATGAGCGCCGATGGACGGCTTGCCATCGACTCGTCGGAAGCCAAGGACCTTCAGGAACTTACCAAGAAGCTGAAGTATGCGATAGCGCTTACCGATTCCGGTCTCGTTGTCATTAAGGCCGACAAAGAAGCCCTCCATGGAAATCTAACCGATGTGATGGCGGCTGCCAAGTCTGCGGGCGCCAA
>JBFIEP010000730.1:0-1643 GCA_041603335.1 Elusimicrobiota bacterium
CGCAGAGCCCGCCGATGATTACGCCGGGCAGTAATACGCCGGCGATCCATGGGTCGAAGTAGACCAAGAGTTCCTGCAGGCCGACGAAATACCAAGGGGCTTTCGAGGGGTTTGGGGTTACGTTGGGGTTTGCGATTTCTTCAAGCGGAGCATTGACGTAAACGCTGACGAAGAAAACAAATGCGGTGACGCCTGCTGCTGCGATATATTCGCGTACAACGAGGTTCGGCCAGACATCGACCTTTTCTTCCCCTTTCTCAAGCGGAGCTGCCGAGAAGGTGTCCTTGCGAATTCGCCAGAAGTGCACGATCATGAGTGCTGCCGCGATGAGAGGAACAGCGACGCAGTGCATGACGTAGAAGCGAAGGAGCGTGTTCGCGCCAACGGTGGTTCCGCCGAGCAGAACGAATCGAACGTCGTTTGAGATTGTCATTCCGAGCAGGTTCGCAAACGGGCCCTCGTTTCCAATGACCGGGGTTGCGGCCGCCATATTCGTTCCAACGGTTACGGCCCAAATCGCAAGCTGATCCCAAGGTAGAAGGTAACCTGTAAAGGAAAGGAATAGAGTGAGCTTGAGCAGGATAACACCGATGGCCCAGTTAAATTCCCGGGGTTTCTTATACGACCCCGTGAGGAACACGCGGATCATATGGAGCATAACGATGGTGACCATGCCGTGGGCGCACCAGCGGTGCATGTTGCGAAGGATGATTCCGAAAGAAATTGCGAATTCGAGATCCTTCATGTCCTGATAGGCCAGTTCTACCGTCGGGCGGTAATAGAACATGAGAAGGACGCCCGATATGGTGAGAATTAAAAAGAGCAGGAATGAGATTCCGCCGAGTCCCCATGTAAATGTCCATTGTAAGGCACGCGGCTGGATTTTTGCGGGGTGAAGGTGGAGCCACACATTGTCGACAATATGGCGCGCACGGTGGCGGGCAGTATCCTGCCAGGGCCAGTTTCGGAACAATGACTTCCAAATCTGGGAGCCATAAACTTCTTTTTCTAGTTTCTCGACGGAGAGTTCAGGAAGTGCCATAAATTAGGGGCCTCAGGCGTATTCCGCGAAGAAAGGAGCCTTTTCGCGAACAACGGGACGGTTTTCGAGGATGGCCTTATCGATGATGAGGTCGCCGGAAGCAACCACCTCGACACGGGCGCGCCACAAGGGCTTGGGGGCTGGGCCAGCGATTACGTCGCCGTCCGGATTAAAGTTCGAGCCATGGCACGGGCATTTAAATCGGGTTTCTGCGATGAACCAGTTTGGAGTACAGCCAAGATGGGTGCAGCGCGCCCAGAGGGCGTAGAGTCCTGCAGAGGTCCGGATGATCCATACGCGCTGTTGTTTGAACCAGAGCGTCGATACCCCGAATGGAAAATCCTTTGCCGGGCCGGCATTGAACTTTTGGGAGGGTTCGTAGAGAATGTTTGGGACCAAGAATCGGGTTGATGCTGCGCCTAATCCACCTGCGACGGTGGCCAGTGCGCCCCAGCCCATCCAGAGAAAATCCTTGCGTTTAACGGGTTTTGCCATGAAGTGAAATGCTCGAAATGATGGTCTTTCCCAATAATTCGGGAAGCGCAACAAATTTACCATTTCCCCTCTGGAGTGTCAATTAAGCGGGTCAATTTCAACATAA
>JBFIEP010000731.1:0-1640 GCA_041603335.1 Elusimicrobiota bacterium
GAATTCCGACGCGGCGTGCGCCTCGCGTCCATCAATACTCCAAGTTGTGGCTGCGAGTGCCGCGTATAGAATTGCGGTGGTCGCGCCCCATAGGCTCCTGCCAATCATGTCGAGATTGTATAATAGGAGAGAATGATCGTCATAAAGGAACTTTCTAAAAATTTTGGAAATTTCACCGCAGTGGACGCCGTTTCTTTTACGGTATCCGATGGTGAAGTCGTGGGTTTCCTTGGTCCTAATGGCGCGGGAAAGAGTTCTACCCTGCGGATACTTGCCGGATATCTTTCCCCTTCCTCCGGGACCGCTGAACTTGCGGGATATGATGTCGTTGAAAATAGTATCGAGGTACGGAGGCGAATCGGCTACCTGCCGGAAAACAATCCTCTCTATGACGATATGGATGTTGCTGAATATTTGGAGTGGTCAGGGAATGCCCGCGGACTCTTCGGACCGTCTTTAACGAAAAGCATCCGGCGTGCCGTGGAGTCCTGTACATTAGGCGATGTTCTTCCCAAGCCGATCGGACTTCTTTCTAAAGGATACCGTCAACGAACAGGGCTTGCCGCCGCGATCCTCCACGATCCGGACATTCTCCTTCTTGATGAACCTACCTCCGGCCTGGATCCGAACCAGACCGTTGAGGTTCGCTCGCTGATTGATACGCTGCGTGCCGAAAAAACGGTACTTCTGTCGACTCATATTCTTTCGGAGGTTGAAGCCTCTTGCGACCGGGTGATTATTTTAAATCACGGGAAAGTTGCCGCGGAGGGTACGCCGGCTGAACTCGCAGCCCGGGGTGCGCGTCCGTGCGTAAGGGTATTGTTTCGAGCGGACTCGGCTAAAGAGGAGGATCTGCGTCAAGGTCTCGAAATGCTGGAGGGCGTAACGGCCATTGAATTGAGTGTCCAGAATGGACAATGGCATGCCTCCCTTGAAACAGAGGAGGGCGCCGATCCGCGCGAGGCCGTCTTCCGCTTGGCTTCCGAGAAGGGTTGGGCGCTTTTGGAGCTTGGTCGTGAAGCGGCGTCCCTCGAATCAGTATTTAGAGAGTTAACCCCGCGATGAAGATTTTTCTTGCGCTGTACCGTAAGGAGGTTCGGTCGATTTTCAATACGCCTACGGCCTATGTTGTCACCATCGTCATGCTCCTCATTAGCGGGTATTTATTTGCCTCGCCCTTGTTCCTGCAAAACCGGGCGCTTCTTTCGGGTTTTGTCGATACAGCGCCCCTTCTATTTCTATTTTTCATTCCGGCTATTACAATGCGGCTCTATGCCGAAGAAGAAAAATCAGGAACCATGGAGCTTCTCGCAACGCTGCCGATTAAGGATGAAGTGGTTCTAGCCGCCAAATTCCTAGGAGCGATGTCGCTAATCGCCTTCATGTTGGCCGCCTCCCTTGTTTACCCCGCGATGCTGTGTATCTTGGGGCGACCGGATTGGGGTGCGGTGGCGGGTTCCTACGCAGGCCTGCTTTTAACATCTTCTGTTTTAACCGCGATCGGATTGTGGGCCTCCACGATGACCCGGAATCAAATTATTTCCTTCATCGTGGCGTTTCTATTCAGTTTCGGCCTTTTTCTACTTGGGAAAGTGCATTTATTCGTTCCCCCTCAACTCGCCCCCTTAACCGATTTCCTC
>JBFIEP010000732.1:0-1635 GCA_041603335.1 Elusimicrobiota bacterium
GAAGTCGTACCGCGTGCCGACGTAGGAAAGACATGCTCCATCGAATTAAAATGAGATCGGCGGAAGAGGCCGGCGACCTCTGGCTCATCGTGCTGTGCGACATGATGACCAACTTGATGTTGTTTTTTCTTATCCTGTTCGCCCACAACCTTCAAAACGAGGAACAGCGCAAAGAATTCGCACGTGCCTTTGCGGCCGACACGGTTCTCGATGTTGACGCAAAACCCGCGGTAAAAGAAGAACTTCCTC
Source organism: Elusimicrobiota bacterium (assembly GCA_041603335.1). Lineage (GTDB taxonomy): Bacteria > Elusimicrobiota > Elusimicrobia > UBA1565 > UBA1565 > UBA1565. The sequence goes on from JBFIEP010000732.1 coordinate 250, forward strand.
CGGATCCCGCAGAAACGCTGCGCCGCCTCATTGCAGAGAACAAACTCGTAGGCGCCGTTGACGTCTTGGAAACAGAAGAATCGATCCGAATCCGTCTTAAAAACGAGATCCTTTTTAAATCCGGTGAAGCCGACATGGGTGTCGACGCGGTCACCGCAATATCGCCTTTAGCCGTCTTGCTCTCTCAAATGGACAATACCATCGTCGTCGAAGGACACACAGACTCGCTTCCGATTAAATCGGGACCCTTTAAAAGCAATTGGGAACTTTCTGTATCGCGCTCACACGCGGTCATCCTATCGCTGGCGGCCGGAGGCGTGGCGCCGGCACGCCTTGTCGCCGCCGGATACGGAGAATTTCATCCCGTAGAAAATAATAACACACGTGAAAATCGTGCAAAAAATCGCCGCGTTGAAATCGTTTTACTACGCGCGGCGGAGGAATCATGAAGGGACACATTTCCCTCCTGGCGAAGAAAAGTGAGGAGACCTCAGCCAGTCTTTGGATGGTTCCCTACGCGGATCTCATGACAAACATGATGATCCTGTTCCTGGCACTCTTTGCACTAACGGTCCACAACACTCCAAAGACCAATCAAACTCTCCAACGCATGAAACAAGCGTTTAAAGGAGAGTTGAGCGCTAATGAAAGTCTGCGCCTTCGTGAAAGTGAACTGGCGGTAACTCTAGAGGAAACCTTGCGCGGACTAGCCTTAACGGATTTCGGTGTGCGCGTGACATCCCGCTATATTCATCTTAGCCTCCCGAGTCCGGTTCTTTTTTCTGAAGGCGGCTACCGGCTCTCGACAGGGTCGAGACGCGTACTCGCACCTCTGGGCGAGCTGTTTGGCAGCGTTCCCAACACCGTCCTCATCGGCGGTCATACCGATTCCCAGAGGATTCTCTCCGGCCCCTATCAAACAAATTGGGAACTCTCGGCAGCACGTGCTTTCTCCGTCATTGAGTTTTTCACAAATGAAGGGATGGAACCCCGAAAATTCCAAGCCCGCGGCTACGGCGAACACCGCCCCATCGCCACCAACGACACCGAGGAAGGCCGGGCCCGCAACCGGCGCATCGAAATCCGCATCGTGCGTGAGGTCAAGAGCAGCTCATGAAGTCCTTCCTCCTCGTCACACTCTTAAGCCTTCCGGGCTTTGCTCAAACGGCGACCGAGACAGCTAAGCCCCAATCCCGTTATGCCAAGGAAATTGCAAAGCGCTACGAGACGGCACTCGATCATTTTTCAAATGGCCGCTACAGCCAGGCGATCCTCGAATGGAGTGAAATTATCCGCAAAGACCCGGAACAGGCTTCCGCTGAAAAAATGATCCGACTCGCCCGCGAACAAATCGACAAACGCGATAAAGCCCAACAGCAAGCCGTC
>JBFIEP010000733.1:0-1633 GCA_041603335.1 Elusimicrobiota bacterium
CAACAACGCGTCGCGATTGCACGGGCCTATGGTCACGATCCTGAAATTATTTTCGCGGATGAACCCACCGGGTCTCTTGATGAAGAAACCGCGGAGTCGGTTGTAGAAGCGCTGCTCGGTGTTAATTCGAAGCACAAAACCGCGCTCCTACTGGTAACCCACAATCCGGACCTCGCCAAACGGCTCGACAGGTCCCTTGTGATTCACGGCGGTGTGGTTGCCTAACTCCCTTTTCCTGAGGCTTTACCGAAGGAACTTCGGGAAGCTTCTATTCTTTTCTTCCTGCCTCGGCACCGGGGTCGCCTTTCTTTTTGCTGTGGGGAATGTTCTCGATGCCGTGGATCGTGCGGTCTCGGAACGTTCACGCGAACTCATGGCCGCCGATCTGGAAGTTTCCTCAAATCGCCCCTTCAATCCGGACGCCGAGACCTTGTTTAAAGTCTTATCGGGGGACGGGGCGCGAATCTCTCCGATGACGACCTTTTCCTCGATGCTTCGTCCCGCATCCTACACCGGAGTTCCCTTTCTTGTCAGCGTCAAAGCCGTCACCGAACACTATCCGCTCTACGGTCATTTAGAAACAGAGCCGCCCGAAGCACCGCTCGGACTCGGAGAGTGCTACCTTGAAGACACGGCAGCCCTCCAGCACGGACTTAGCGTTGGAGACCGCGTCGATCTCGGAAACGCGTCACTGCTCATCACCGCTCTTATCAAGGCAGAACCCGACAAAAGCATGACCCGTTTCAGTTTTGCCCCCCGGCTGCTTATCGCACGCCCCACCGTTGAAAAAACAGGCCTTATACGATTTGGAAGCCGGATCCGACATAGACGGCTCATCGCACTTCCCGCATCAAACGACCCTGCCGGCCAGGCGCGCGCGACCGCTAAAGCGATTGAAGCGGCCGTCAACTCTCCCTATATTCGCATCACGGTATTCGCCGACGCCGAGCCCACGATCAGCCGTGTTCTTAAACGCGTCACGGGATTCTTCATCGTAGTGGCACTGGTAACCCTGATTCTGGGGGCGATTGGAATGGGAGCAAGCCTAACTCTTTTTCTCAACGAACAGCTTCCAACCGTGGGGGTCCTGCGCTGTCTCGGCATTGAACCGCGAGGAATTGCCCTCCTGTACCACGGCCTTTGCGGAGCAGTCGGGTTACAAGGCGCACTCATTGGTTCCGCACTGGGATGGGGTCTTAGCGCCGGCGCGCTGGCGCTGTTGCGGGAATCTTTGGGGATGACGATTCCTGTTGCCTTGTCCTTTGATTGGTTTACGATGATGGAAGCCCTTGGCGTTTCCGGACTCGTCGCGATCGGGGTTCCCTTCGCCCGCGTACGGTCCTTGGCCGACGTTACGCCCCTAGCGGTCCTTAGAGACAAAACCGCCGCTCTTCCCCCCCGCCCCGGGGCGGCGCTGATCCTTGCGGGGCTCGCACTTACCGGACTCTATGGATACACGCTCATCAAATCCAATAGCAGTGAAATGGCGCGCGGATTCGCGATCGGACTGGTTGCCGCCGCGATCGGCTTGAGCTTCATTACCGCCGCAGCCGTAAGAGGTGTCGAGACCCTCGCGAAACGGTTTCCCGGGATTCCATTCGCCCTTCGGCATGGCTTACTCGCTGTTGGGCGG
>JBFIEP010000734.1:0-1632 GCA_041603335.1 Elusimicrobiota bacterium
CTCGTCCACGGTCCGATCAATTCCCCGGTCTGGGGATACGAGGACGAAGAAGTCTGGAGCGCCTTTGAAGAGCTCTATCAATCCGGGAAAGCCAAATCCATCGGGGTCAGCAATGTTAACCCGATGCAATTGCGGCGGTTGATTGAGAAAGCCCGGGTGCAGCCGATGATTGTGCAGAATCGGTGTTATGCGAATGCCGGCTGGGACCGTGATATTCGCGGGTTATGCCGGGAGCACGGCATTACCTACCAAGGGTTTTCATTGCTGACTGCCAATCCGCAGGTCGTGAACGGGACCGTGATCAAACCGATTCGCGAACGAACGGGTGCGACGGCGGCGCAAATTATTTTTGCCTTCTCGCGGCAGGTCGGAATTTTGCCGTTAACCGGGACGACCGACAAGCAGCATATGGCCGAGGATTTAGCGGCGGTCGATGTCGCGTTGACCGACGAGGAAGTTCAGCAGCTTGAAAATTTGGACTGAGGTATCATGACTAAAGCACGCCAGCACGCCACTACAACCGAAAACGAAGAAAAGAATCCTGCTCCCGAAACATCCTATGCGGAACGGGCGCGGACGATGCTTTCTCTCAACCGGATAGGGGTTTTATCGACGCATTCTGAAAAGTGCGAAGGTTACCCGTTTGGATCGACAATGCCGTATGCGCTGGATGATGCAGGGCGTCCGCTCTTTCTAGTCAGTAATATGGCCATGCATACTCAAAATTTAAAGAGTAATCCGAAGGCGGCCCTGTTTGTCACTGTGCCCGAGGCGCAAGCCGATCCGTTGGGTGCCGGCCGTATGACCCTGATAGGCCTTGCCGAGCAGGTTCCGGAGAACGATCTTAAAGCCGCGCGTACCGCTTATCTCGAAATTTACGAAAATGCGAAGTACTACGTCGATTTCGCGGACTTTTCGTTTTGGCGGCTTAGCCCCGTTGATCTCTATTTCGTCGGGGGATTCGGGGTCATGGGCTGGGTCGCAAGTTCCGATTTTGAATCCGCGGTAAGTGATCCGCTCGCTGAAGCGGCGTCTGGAATTATTGAGCACATGAATAACGACCATGAGGCGGCGATGATCGATATCGCGCGTCTTGAGAAAGAGGTCGCCGCCTCGGAGGCCAAAATGACGGCGGTCGATCGTCTCGGGTTTCATGTTCGCCTGAAAACAGATGAGCGTGTGCGCTCGGTCCGCATCGGATTTCCCCATGAGGTTCGGACTGCCGAAGAGTGCCGCAAGGCATTGGTTGCGATGGTTAAACGGGCGCGCGAAAGCGCCTCAGGAGAAAGCTAATGGTCCTTTGTCCCGGAGCCCTTTTAATGGGCTGTAAGAAGTGTCCGATCGTGACGGTGTGTCCCGGCAAGTCGGTTATCGGAGATTGGAAAGAAGAATCTACCGATAAAAAAGCCGAATAGTTTTTAACTCTTCGTGCCGCATGGGTTGCCCATCGGGAATATCTAAAAGTTTATCCGGATTTAAGGGCGATTTGGAGTAACAATTGTAAAATGAAGTATGGAGAAGGTATTCACAACCTTTGAGGTGGCCCGGTTTTGCTCCGTCTTCCATACGACGGTGATCAACTGGATCAATAAGGGAAAGCTTCGGGCGCGCACGACTCCAGGCGGCCATCGC
>JBFIEP010000735.1:0-1632 GCA_041603335.1 Elusimicrobiota bacterium
CCCGTGCAGCCCATGAAGGCGATTGCCGCCGTGGCGATCGCCCAACAGCTGCTTCCCGCTGAAATTGCGGCGGCCGGATTTGCCGCCGGCATGGTGATATTGGCGTTAGGGATGACGGGGATGGTGGAGTGGGCCGAGCGGACCATTCCGCGTCCGGTGGTCCGCGGCATCCAGCTCGGCGTGGGGCTTAAGTTGGCGTCGAAGGGCGTGGGCATGATTTTGGGATTAGGGTGGACGGGGCTGGATAGCCGTTTAGGTGCGCTCATCGCTGTGGCCTTGGTACTATCGGCCAATCGCTGGAAAAAGTTTCCTGCGGCGCTTGTCATTTTTATCGGAGGACTCGTTATCCTTTTTGCCGGGCATGCGGAACTCCTTTCGGGGCTTACGCTCGGGTGGGAAGGGCCCCGGCTGATTTCTCCCCATTGGGACGCTTGGAAGTCGGGGATGCTGCTTGGAGCGCTGCCCCAGATTCCGTTAACGCTTTTAAATTCCGTCATCGCGGTATGCGCTTTGAGTGCGGACCTTTATCCGGGACGGGGGATCGGCACGAAACCGATGGCGGTTAGTGTGGGGCTTATGAATATCGGAGCCTGCCTCTTTGGAGCGATGCCCGCCTGCCATGGATCGGGAGGACTCGCCGGGCAGCATCGCTTCGGAGCGAGAACAGGGGGAAGTGTCGTCATTTTGGGTGCGGCGAAAATAGTGCTGGGCGTTTTATTCGGTGCGGCCGCGGTGAGTTTCATGACCTGGTATCCGGCTTCCGTGTTGGGCGTCTTATTGGTTTTTGCAGGTCTGGAGCTCACCTTGCCTGCGCGCGACTGCCGCGAGCGGGAAGCGTTTTTTATAGCGGCGGCGACGGCTTGCGGGATTTTGGCCGTTAATACGTGGGTCGGGTTTGTGCTGGGGTTGTTGGCGGCGGGTTTGCTTTATAGAAAAAAATAAATAGTTTCGCGCTTCGTGCGCGATGCTTGAAGATTCTCTGCGAGAATCTCCAAGCCCCGGGGCTACCCGCCTGCCGGGATTTTTTTTATTTTTGAATTCCAAAAGATCCTAGGCACAGGTGGGACGCCCCCGGGCTCGAAGATTTGATCCGAATAATATTTTAAAAAACACAAATCTTTGAGCATCGCGCACGAAGCGCGAAACTATTTCTGTTTAATACTTCTCGTAAATCTCAGTAAGCAGAGATTGCGGACATTCCTTCTGCGGTAGATGACCGCATTGTTCTTCTATGAGAACCTTTGCGTGAGGGATCTCTTCTTTGAAGCGAATCGCTTGCGATAGCGGAATGATGCGGTCGGAAGCTCCCCATAGAATTGTCACGGGAATTTTTAGCGCGGCGAGCCGGCCGTCGAGAAAATCCTCATCTTTGATGGAGGATCCGATTTCAAAGGTGCCGCGCCTGAGAATGCGGGCGATAATATCCGGCCAGACGCGTTCCGGTACCGACCGTTTGTTATGGTAGGCACGTTTGCTGAAATCCTTCATTGAAGAAATTGTCGGCTGGGCTAGCGTTTTAGCCGCTGTTTCCGACGCCCCGGTCGAATCCTTAAGACCGGCGGAGTTTAACAGCACGAGTTTTTCCACGCCCTGAGGCCACTTAAGAGCAAGCCAGGACCCGGTCCACCCGCC
>JBFIEP010000736.1:0-1631 GCA_041603335.1 Elusimicrobiota bacterium
CGGCGCGGATATTAACGCCCTGGCGTTATGGACGAGCGGGCGTCTTCTCACGCTTAAAGGCGCTACCCGCACAGAGATGGGCCGCCTGATCATCCAGGAGATGGAAGTGCGGGCTAAGACCGGGATCTCGCCTGATCATCTCGAGCGTATTAAGCGTGTGGTGAAATCCGTCCGCTAGCTACCAGCGGCGAACGCGGCCGGCGTCGACGTGTACCCAGCCTGCGTACTTGCCGACTCCCCCCGCCTTCATGGAAAGAGCGTACTTATGAAGCGCGGCGACGCTGACGCCCTTAACAACGATATCCGCCGCATCGCCGTGCATGTGGCGGCTGTATTTGGCGACGCCGGACTTGCCGCCGTTGCGCTTCTTGCTCGCCGCGATGAGTTGTTTGTTGTACTCCGGACTGCGGTAGCCTGAAATGATTTCGACCGTCTTGCCGCCGAAATGGTTTTGAATTTGTAAAAGGATCGATACCAGTTTCGGCGACATCTTCCCTGCCCGTCCCGATTTGTCGCGCATGATGTCGTCGAGCTTCTTCTGGTCGGCTGAATTTATTCTCCCTCCGCTAAACCCGATCGTGACCGTCTGCTTCGTGTTGCGGTTGTAGAGTTTAAGTCCCCCCGCCGTGGCGGCACTCAGAGAAGTTTTTGGAAGACTTCTCGTTTTAGGGGTTCCTCCGTAATCAGGAAGTTTCGCCTGGGGTCGTGAGCTTACGTTTTTAACCGGTTGCTTGGCGGGGGTTGGCGCTTTTAAAAGTCTGTTGCCGGGCGCGATTCTAGAAGTGGGCAGTGCCGCGGCCCCTGCATTCTGCACGGGCGACGCCGAGGCCGGTGAGGATGAGAATAGTGAGGCAATCGCATTCCCAATCCCGGAGAAAAACGATCCTATGGCTGAAAAGAAACTTTCGAAAATATTGGGTGATTTGGACGCGGCCTTTTTAGGCTGTGGGGCTCTGCCTTTAAAGCTGGAAAGCTGTGCGGCATAACCGTTAGAAGACAGGGATCTTCGGCGCGACGGAGACGCGTTGACGCTATTGCGCATGTCTCTGTCCCCGCCTGAGAATGCCGCCGAGACCGCGCCGTACTCCGACGATGGCGGTTTTCTTTGAGTGCTTTTCTTGACAGCTTTTTTCTGACGCTCTTTCTCTTGAGGCTGCGTGGTGCGAACGCCGTCGCTAAAGCTTAAGGAGTATCGTTTCCCGAAATTTTCGATGAATTGGTTTTTCGCGATGGCCCGCTTCTTCGCATCGAGTTCCCTCCAGCCTTGTTCACTGCGGCAAAGGACGCCATGCAGATTCCTCATCCCGTACGTCAATTTGCATTGAGCGTCTTTGGCGAGATGTTTCTTGATTTCATCGGCAACATCCTGGGTTCCGATTTTGTCGAAACTGCGGTTGTCGGCCGATATCCAGACGGCTTTTTTGGGCTTGGGTTGCGGCTTATGCGCATTGAGGGAAGGTGCGACCAGGGAGAAGGCGAGGACTAGGGCGATCGTTTTCTGCATAGGACTAGTGTGCTGGGACCTTGAGAACAAATCAAAGTGCCTAGGGCCTACGCTAAATTAGGTCTTCTGGCCTACGGGTTCCCGGAAGACACCGGCCAAATAAAACCCGATCACAGGGACGATGACG
>JBFIEP010000737.1:0-1629 GCA_041603335.1 Elusimicrobiota bacterium
GCCGACAGGTGGCATTCTATCACATTTCCTGGATTTTAAAGCATCCTAGCGGTCCTATGCTATATTCTCCCCACATGAGTATGTCTTGGCAGGAATGGGTGGCGGCTGCGAGTTACCTCTGGAGCGTTTGGCTCTTGGCCCACAATAAACCACTCGGATGGTGGATCGGTTTAATAGGAACCATCCTTTATATATGGATTTTTTATGTGGTCTGGCTTCCTGGCGAGATCCTGATTCAATCCTATTTTCTCGTCACAAGTCTTGTGGGAATCTGGATGTGGCTTCATGGCGGAAAAAACCGGAAGGAGGAGCCTGTAACCCGGGCCACCAAACCGGTACTGATGGTCACTGCTGTCATTTTTGTCTTGGGCTGGGGCGGACTATTTTGGGCGTTTACGGCGATGGAAGGAAAGGTCCCGTTTTGGGATTCATTTACGACCATGGTTAGTTTTATCGCCCAGTATTACCTTGTTAAACGTTATGTCGAGAGCTGGCATCTCTGGCTTGTCGTTGATGTGGTCTATGTTCCCCTCTATGCATCCAGAGGTCTTTATGTGACCGCGGGGCTCTACGCGATATTTCTTTGGATGGCGTATAAGGGCCTCAAGAATTTCGAAGCCGAATGGCGTAAGACCCAAACGGCGTGATGCTTGGAAGCCGCAATTCAAGCCGTTAAGCCGTTGCTTCACTTCACCGCGATCTGATATAATTGAAACCAGGTTTCAATAAGAGATGACCAAAGCCCCCCTCACCCTTGATCGGCTCGGAGATGATCAAACTGCAATTGTTATTGGTTACGATGAGAAATTCCCTAAAGAACGGCGGGAGCGTTTTGAGGATCTCGGTCTCCTCCCTGAAACCGCAGTTCAACGATTGCATACTGCTCCCTTAGGCGATCCGATCGCGTTTTCTATCCGCGAAACCGTGCTTTGCCTGCGTCGTGAAGACGCCCGCCGAGTCCGCGTTAAGCTTGTAGGGTCATGAGTAAGACAATCGCGCTCGTCGGTTCCCCGAATTCCGGAAAGTCGACACTGTTTAACGCCTTTACGGGGCTCAGTCAAAAGGTCGGAAATTTCCCGGGCGTCACCGTTGAGGAGAAAGCCGGGGTCCTTGAGCGTGAGGGTCAAAAGGTACGTATACTCGATCTTCCGGGGCTGTACGGCTTTACCGCGATGAGTCCGGATGAAGCCGTCGTCAGCGATATTCTTGTTGGAAAGAGTGAATTTGAAAAGCGGCCGGATGCGGTTCTTTTTGTTTTAGACGGCAGCGCCCTGCATCGATCAATGGGATTACTGGCGTCGGTTCTTGACGTCGCATTACCGACGGCCATCGCGGTTACGATGTTCGATGAAATTAAGGCCCGGGGCGGACGTCTGGATGTGGATAAGCTTTCCAAAACTCTCGGCGTCCCGGTATTCCCGGTCGTCGGTCATCGCGGGGTAGGTGTTGAAGAGGTTGCGATGGCGTCTCTTAAAGGGGATGCCTGGCCTACGCCTGCTATTGATAACGGACTTGAGTCGGCGGCAAAGCGGGCCGCGTGGACCGATAAGATTCTTTCCGAGGTTTACAAAGATCCGAAGAAGGAAAATCGTCTCTCCCGAAAGATCGACGCCGTTGCGCTCCACCCGA
>JBFIEP010000738.1:0-1626 GCA_041603335.1 Elusimicrobiota bacterium
CGGAATCGTCCGGCGCCGAGCTCATGCGGTACGCGCTCGAAAGAAGCAGCGCCCCCAACCCCAACCAGGATGGAAACAACACGCCGCCCCAGGAGCCCAGTTCCGGAATCAAGGCACCCGCCCCGAGACTTACGGCCATCAGTCCTGCGAGCCAGAGAAACATTTTCCGCATCGAGCCCTTGGCTTTTGACGGGTCGGAGTGCGCGTACCGCTTGAGATCAAGATCGCCTTTAAGCACGACGCCGGTTAGAACCATTTCCCAGGCAAGAAACGGCTTCATGAACGTGAGAAAGGCAATCCCTTTAAGAGCCAGATCGAGGTAGTCGGTCCATTCGTTGATCTGGACGACGGACTCCTCTTCCTTTTCCCGCTCCCGATTGGAAGACAATTTTCGTGAAAAGAGAGTCCTAAGACCTGCGATTACCTTGCCGGGCGTCCGCGGCGAAAAACTGGAAGCAAAAACAGAGGCGAAGCTCCGAACGTCGGGATTGGGAACGCGGTCTTTCATCGCGGCCGCGTTTACGGTGGGACCGGGCCGGCGCAGAAGTGCGCTACGGGTCATCATCCCGGAAACCGTCTGAACCGGAGTGGAGTCCTCTTTATGCTTCGTTCCTCCGTCGTACATGCTCCGACTTACGGACGCTGACATCCGCGGGTGTTTTATCATCACCCGCCGCACGCGAGTGAAGACGGAATCTTTCTTTTTTGGGGCAAAGCGGTTACTTTCTATAACCGCCTCTTTGAGGGTCGCCGTCTTCACCGAACTCTTCAGGCGCATCGCTTCTGCGTGAGACGCGGAATGAGAAACAGCGATAGCGGTTCGCACGGGAGTGTGTGCGACAGATGCAGGGGACACTTTTAGAACAGGCGAAACCGCTGCTTCTAGGTCAACGATCGGCTGGAGGTCAAATACCCCGGAGCTCTTAAGTGAAAGATCGAATTTATGATCAATCCCATGCGCTCCAACGGAAACCGGAACCATGGAAATCCCCACGGGAGCTGATAGTGGAGCGGAAACGGGTGCAGATTTAGCGAGAACTCTCGCCAATGCCTGTGAAGGCGCAAAAAGAGCCAACGCCGTTATGACAGCGGCGAATCGCGTCGAAAAACGATGCCTACACCCTTGAGGGGTCACCCAATTTACCTTTCTGTCTTTAGGGTAAATCAGGAAGTCAGCGGCTGACAGGGTACTTCGGGGAGTTTTGAAGTGCCCTAAAGGCCAACTGAAACAAACTTGCCATTGAAGCCGTCGAGGATACCTTAAAGAAACACGTCTAGGAAAATCAAAATAACGTCGAGGATGAAGAGGACGACGATCGCGCTTTCAAGAAATAGAATTTGGCGTTCGCTCTGCTCGGTGACGACGCGGCGATACATCGCGTCGAGGCTCCGGAGTTTCCTCTCCACCGCGCCGTCCCAGGCTTTCAAGTGGAAGCGCTCCCGGCAGGCCACATAAACACGCGCGAGATGCCAGTCACCGAAAAATTTAGTGGTATTGGTGACTTCTTCGGTGGTTTTCGTGAGGTCGACAAGCATCTCCTGCAGGCGGCTGACAACCGCCCCCGGAGCGCGCCAAAGCGGCTTCTTTTCCGAGAAGGAAATGAGGTCGTCGTAGGCCTGATCAAG
>JBFIEP010000739.1:0-1624 GCA_041603335.1 Elusimicrobiota bacterium
CTCGGGTGTTCCTGTGCATATGGACGGAGCCCGTTTGTTCAATGCCTCCATTGCTTTGGGCGTCGAACCTTCCGCCGTCGCGGCCGCAGCGGATTCAGTCGCAATCTGTTTATCCAAAGGATTATGCGCCCCTGTCGGTTCTTTGTTGGCGGGGACAGCGGAATTTATCGAAAAGGCGCGCTTTAACCGCAAGCGTATGGGCGGGGGGATGCGCCAAGCGGGTATCCTGGCAGGGCCGGGGTTGATCGCCTTGCGCGAAGAATTCCCGCGTTTGGGCGAAGACCATGCGCGTGCCAAACGTTTGGCGGCGGCCTTAAGCGCCATCGAGGGAGTAACTCTTCTCCGAGAGCCGGAAATTTCGATGGTGTTTGCGTCCCTTCCGGGTTGGAAGAAGGACTCGGGTGCCTTGGTCTCGGCAATGGCCGAGCAGGGATTTGCCATCTACCCCGACGAAAACGGGGTGTGGCGGTTTGTCGTCCATCGTTGGATTGACGACAGCGCCGTTGAGTCTTTCGCGGCGGCGCTTAAGGGGCTTCTCTCTTAATTTCTTCCCAAACGCGCTTGATGTTGGCCTCAAGCGCCATATCCTGCATACCCCAATCCCGGTAGACCTTGGGAAGACGATAGGTCTCCAATGTTAACTTGAGGCTTTCGCCCCGGTCGAAATGGGCACGAACGCTTTCCCGAAACGAGATCAGATAGGCTTTGAAAGTGCGGAGATCCTCCACCCCTGCGAGCGGGCCATGCCCCGGGATAACGGATTCGGGGCCTAATGCGGCTAAAGCGTCCATTGTTTCAATCCAATCTCCCACAAAGCCGTCCTTCATAAATCCGATGTACTTACCGTTGAAAAGGAGATCCCCGGCCACAAGAATTTTTGATGTCGGCAGCCAGACGACAAGATCTCCATCGGTGTGCCCCCGGCCCGTATAGCGGACTTGTACTTCACGGCCGCGGTGGAAGGTAATTCCATCCTTGAGCACGAGGTTGGGAAGACGTGATTTGCTCGGATTCCACTCTTTGAGACGCTCGCGGGTCCGTTCATGGGCGATAATGTCGATGGCCCCAGGGAATGCCGTGTTTCCGCCGACGTGATCCCCATGGTGATGGGTTTGGACGAGATACCGTACGGGTTTATCCGTAACTTTCTTAATTTCTTGGAGAAGGGCCTTGGCCGCTTCGGGCTTCATGTGGCTGTCGACAACAAGAACCCCATCGGAAAGAACGATAAAGGCGGTGTTGGAAACAGCGGGAGGCGCCGGTTGGCGGGATATCGCGGCGTAAACACCGTCTCCCACGCGCTCTAAATCAAAAACGATGCGGGGTCCTAATTGCACCGGTTTTGCGTTTAGTGCGGATACGCTGAAAAATAGAGCGGCAGCTAATGCGTTTCTTGTCATATTATCATGCTAGCATTTCACCGATGGGAGCCACCTCTATCCTGATTCTCGCGGTCGCAGCAATGGCGACCTCCACGATTTCGGCGATTCTAGGTATGGCGGGCGGGATCGCCCTACTCGCCGTGATGACGCTCCTGATGCCGGCGGCGACCATTATCCCGGTGCACGGCGCTGTGCAGCTCGTTTCCAATTGCACGCGGGCATTCGCCTTCCGAAAACATATC
>JBFIEP010000740.1:0-1621 GCA_041603335.1 Elusimicrobiota bacterium
AGGTCTTCCCGAATGACTTGCAAAATGGCATCTTTCGCCCCGAAGCCTCCCATTGTGAGAGCGTTTTTCTGCATAAAGTCACGGGCCATTTTCGTTTCGAAAATACCGGCGTGCGCCTTGAACCGTTGGAGGAGATTGTCCGAGCCGACTTCTTGGAGATCGACCTTAAAGGAATACCATGCTTCGAGTAGGACTTCGATTTTGCGGTAAAGTTTTTCGCGTTCGCGGGGCGATGGGCTCGGTAGGCGGGGGTCCTCTAGGTAGAGAATCCTCAGGGTATACGTGGATTCATGCGTGAGGGCTTTTAGAGGGGGGAGCGATTCTGCGTATTCATTCCAAGTCGAGAATTCCGCTGAGCCGGGAGATGCGGCTGTGATTAGCAGAGATAGTACGATCCAGCGGGTCGTCAAAATCGATTTACCAGGAGATCGGATACGTTGTTCCGTCGAGTTCGTAAACCACTTCCCGCAGGCCGGACGCATCGGCTTCGACGAGGAGGTAGTGGGCTTCCTTGCGCTTGGGGTAGTCGCCCGGGAGGGGATAAAGAGGTGAGCCGCCGCCGGCCGTGAGAACGTATTTAACGCCGTTGACGTCGGCCACGCCAAAGGCATGGATATGCCCCATGTAGACGCGTTCCACCCCGCGCGCCGCAAGAATTGCCCCGAAGCGATCCGCCCCGGTCTCGAAAAACGCCTTGGGAATGAGACCCTGAGCGGAAATTCCGCCGCCTACTTCTATTGAATGCAGCAGTCCTTTGAGGTAGCTTGGGACAATATGGGTCGCGACGATCGTTTTTAAATCGGTGTCGAGCACGCCGTCAAGCCATACGAGTTGTTCATCGGAAACCGCGTAATTTGACGAATCAAGGGAAACGATCCTCCATCCGTTGTAGTCGCGATAGAAATCCCCCGGGCCGAAAACCGCGTGGTAGAGATTTTTATCGGCTTTGCCGTTGGGCTTTGACCGGTCGTGGTTGCCGATGACATGGAACATCGGAAGAGAGACATGATTTTTGAGGAAATTTACATAAGCGCGGTAGTTCTTGGGAATTCCCTTGCTGACGAAATCTCCGAGCTGGACAATGAAGTCCGGCGAGGCCGCATGGATGGCCTTGATCTGTTTTTCCACGGCGCCTTTGGGAGCGAAAATACGCTGCCAGGGAAAGCGTCCGTTTTCGATGTCGCCGATGACCGCGAATCGAAACGATGATTTGGGCGTTGGGTTAAGTCTGTCGAGAAGGGCCGACTGTGCTTTGGTTCCCCAGGTGTCTTGCGCTTTTCGCAAGTCTTCGGGAACTTCCACTTCGCGCCCGGTGACTTCGGGCGGCTCCGTTTTTGGACGGAGCAGCTCAACAGGAGGTTTGGCGGTTCCATCGAAGGCTGGTGTGTTAGTCGGGAGGGTTCCGGCTGCATGAGCCTGTGCGGCAAGAGCGATGATTATTGCAATTCGCATGATACCTCGTCGGAAGTGAGAAGTTCGTGGAATGCTTCCAGAAGCATCCCGGCGTCCCCGGCAGACGGTTTGCCTGATTCCAGCTTTAAAAGAGTCTTGGAAAATATTTTATTCAGTAAGGCTTTACTCTTTGTCATTTTTAAGACGCGAAGCCCGAGGGAGGCGACCC
>JBFIEP010000741.1:0-1615 GCA_041603335.1 Elusimicrobiota bacterium
ATGGTGAAGGATTGGATGTCGAGATCGAAGACCGCAGCGATGCCCTTGCGATGATTGCGCTTCAGGGGCCCCAGGCCGCAGAAACCATGCTTTCGCTTTGCCCTGCCGCTGTCGAGCTTAAGCGGTTCGGCGCGATGAAATTGGAATTATTCGGCCGTACCGCTTGGATTACACGGACCGGGTATACGGGCGAAGATGGGTTTGAGGTTATTTGCCCCAATGAGTTGGCGACCCGCGTCTGGCAAACCATGTCAGCTCGTGGAAACTCGTTCGGATTGGTCCCGTGCGGATTGGGTTCCCGCGATACGCTGCGTCTTGAAGCGGGCTATTTGCTCTATGGTTCGGATATTGATGCCCGGACGACTCCCTATGAGGCCGGATACGGGTGGGTCGTGAAGCTGAAGAAGGAAAGTTTTATTGGTAAGGAAGCTCTCGAGAGGCAGAAGGCGGAGGGCATTAAGCGCCGCTTAACACCGATAAAACTTCTTGACCGCGGTGTTCCGCGCCCGGGTGCCGTTGTGAAGCTGGATGGCGTGGAGCTTGGAACACTTGCGAGCGCCACGTTTTCTCCCACGCTAAAGCTTGGAATCGGCGTTGGGTATCTAAATCAGCCGGACCTCGAGCCGGGGTCGCGCGTCTCTGTTGCATTGCACGGCCGCGATGTTTCCGCCGAAGTCGTTGCGGGTCCGTTTTATAAGCGAAGTTAAGAAAGGAGAACCCATGTCCGATCCGAAATCATCACGCTATATGAAGTCCCACGAATGGGTCGCCCTCGATGGGGAGGAGGCCGTTGTAGGTATCTCGGACCACGCGCAGCGCGAAATTACCGATGTTGTTTTTATTGATCTTCCAAAATCCGGAAGGAAGGTCGCCAAGGGAGAGGCCGTCGCGGTCATCGAATCGGTAAAAGCCGCCTTTGATATTTATGCTCCGGTTTCAGGGGAGATTCTCTCCGTGAATGATGCGGTCGCGCAGAATCCGAGCCTCGTCAATTCCTCACCCCATGATGAGGGGTGGCTGTACCGTATCAAGGTCGATGACATGAACGAAGTTGAAGCCTTGATGGATTACCCAGCTTACGAGGCGTTCCTTTCATCGGAAGCCTCGGCTCACTGAAGGGGTTTTGAACGCCGTCATATTTGAGAGTCCGCCGTTAGGGGCCTCGGCCCAAATGGCGCTTGATGAAGCGGTGCTGGAGGCGGCTCGGCCTGATACCTGCTATTTACGTTTCTTCCGCTGGCTTGGGACCGGCCGCGGTGAAGCCGTCACCTTCGGTGTTTCGATGGAATATGCCGATGTGGAGGCGGCTGCGACGGCGCATGGTTTCCCTTCAGCCGCTCCCCTCGTTCGACGTGCAACAGGAGGCGGAGTTGTCTACCACGATGGGGACATAACGTTTTCGTTCGTTTTCCCCTGGTCCCGACTTTCTTCCCCCGGCTTGATTTATAAAAACCTCCATCTTGCCGCTCACATTGGATTAAAAGCACGCGGCTATGAGACCCGCCTATGGGCCCCGCCGAGTTCGGTTGAAGAGGTTCCCGGTCTCAATTCCGAATGTTTTAGCGGACCCGAACCGAAGGATCTAGTTCTTGCAGATGGGTCAAAGGTGTTAGGG